>JAIUYB010000040.1 GCA_020216625.1 Desulfarculus sp. | reverse complement strand
GGGAGCAGATCACGCCCCAAGACCTGGGCCTGTTGCCCACCACAACCCATCTCGACCACCCGTCCGCCGACAACCGCGCCCTGCTCAGCCTGGACACTCTGAACCTGGAGGAGGTGGAGAGGCGCGTCATCCTGGCCGCCCTGGAACGGGCCGGCTGGGTGCAAAACCAGGCCGCGGTGTTACTGGGCATCACCCCTCGGGCCCTGTCCTACAAGCTGGACCGCCTGGACCTCCACCATCCTCAGCTGGATTCCCGCCGCCGCCGCCGCTAGCCACAGCCCAGATCACAAATTACGTTTTCGTAATTACAAGATCGTAATCTACGCGGGTAATTCCCAAATCGTAATCGCCGTCACTTTTCCCCACACAAATCACCCACAGTTTCCAGCCTTTTCATAACTATCTGATTATTAGCTACTTATAGCTACATTCCTTTCACATCTCTTCCGTTTTCAATGGCTTTTCCGGTTTGGCACCGCTTTTGCCCTATAGGCGAGCAAACACTTCAACCCATGCAAGTCATAGTCTAAGCACAAGGAGGGTAACCATGCAGTTTTTGGCGCAAGTGAAGAAGCTGTTCCGTGAGGAGTCCGGCATCAGCGCGGTGGAGTACGCCCTGTTGCTGGCCCTGATCGGGGCCGGGATCGCCGCGGCCGCCTTCACCCTGGGCGGCCAGGTCTCCACCAACATCACCAACGCCACCACCGCTCTGCAGGGCGGAAACTAGGGAAGGACGGTAGAGGCTGGCTGGGAGTTCCAAGCCATGCACGTTCGCGGGCAGAGTAACGTGCTGGCCTGGCTGGGGGGCTCCGCGGGGGGCCTCCTCCCAGCCGTTTTCGCCCTTCCCCCTCTTTGGTGGGCCCTGCCGCCCGACGGCGCGGTTTTCCTCTGGCTTTCCCTGGTCATGGCCGCCTGCGACCTGGCCAGCCGTCGCATCCCCAATTTCCTGACCGCCATCACCGCCCTTTGCGGTTTGACCTGGTCCCTGGCCGCGCAGGGCGCGGCCGGCCTGGGCTGGTCTCTGTTGGCCGGGGGCATGATCTTCTGCCTGATGGCGGTCTTCTTTTTCCTGGGCGCGGTGGGCGCGGGCGACGTCAAGGCCCTGGGCTCCCTGGCCACTTTCCTCTCTCCCTGGGGCTCGCTGCAATTCTTGCTGGCCACCCTGCTCTGCGGTGGGGTCCTGGCCCTGCTCCGCCTGGTTTTGGCCCGGCGAGGCCTGGTCCTGGCCGGCGGACCGGCGGCTTGGCGGCTGGACGCCGGCCGCTTGGAGCTGCCCTACGGGGTGGCGGTGGCCCTGGGCGCGGCCTGGGCGCGGTTGGTGGGGGTGGCATGAATCCTGGTGCCGAAATCGCCCGGCTGATCCGGGGCGCGCGGGGTTCGGTGGCGGTGGAGTTCGCCCTGTTCCTGCCCTTCTTCCTGATCCTGGTTTTCGGGGTGGTGGAGTTGGGCGGGGCCTGGTTCCAGCGCCAAATGCTGGTCAGCGCCAGCCGCGAGGGCGCGCGCCTGGCCAGCCTGCTCAATGACGCCAGCAACAGCGCCGCCCAGGTGGAGCAAACGGTGCGCAATTACCTCACCCAAGCCGGCTACCCGGGCCAGCTCAACGTGACCACCGTCGGCGCCGACGGCACCTCCGGGACCCAGGTCCGGGTCACCGTAACCAGCCCCTACCGGTTCCCAGTGTTGAGCAACTTGGTGCCTGGCGAAATGGCCACCGTCACCCTGCGGGCGGTGACCATCATGCGCCACGAATAACCGGGAGGCGCACCGCCATGCGAGGTAAGACCCCTCTGCTCTTTCTAGCCCTGGCGCTGGTGTTCGCCGCCGCCGCGGCCTGGGGCGCTCACCGCTGGCTGGCCGCCCAGGCCTTGGCCTCGACTCCGGTCCAGACTCCCACCGTGCCGGTGGTGGTGGCCGCCACCGACCTGCCGGCCGGCGAGCCCCTGGACGCGGGCGATCTGGCGGTGCAGCGCTGGCCCTTGGGCAGCCAGCCCGTCGGCCACCTGAGCCAACCCGAGGCCCTCAAGGGCCGGGTGCTCAGGGGCCCCCTGGTCAAGGGCGAGGTGGTCCTGGCCGCCAAGCTGGCCCCGGAGGGCCTGGCCGGCGGCCTGTCGGCGGTGGTGCCGGCCGGCTATCGCGCCATGACCGTGCGGGTAGACGAGGTGATCGGGGTGGGCGGCTTCGTCCAGCCCGGCGACCGGGTGGACGTGCTGGTCACGGTGGAGAAGGGCCCCTTCCGCGAAAACCCGGCCAGCCGTCAGGTGTTGCACAACGTCCCGGTTCTCACGGTTGGCGAGAAGATCCAGGAGGAGGGCGAGGGCGCCAAGCCCAAACGCCGCAAGGTGACGGTGGTGACCCTTCAGGTCCTGCCCGCCGACGGCGAACGCCTGGCCCTGGCCGCCAGCGAGGGCAAAGTGATCCTGACCCTGCGCAACCAAGCCGACCAGGAGCGCCAGGACACCAAGGGCGTGGTGCTCAGCGCCCTGGTGCCGCCTCCGGTGGCTCCCGCTCCGGTCGCCCCCGCGGCCGCCGCGCCCGCCAGCGCCGAACCTTCCATCGAGATCATCAAGGGTGTCAACCGCAGCCAGCAGACCCTGGGCCAGGGGCGCAAGCCCACCGAGACCGCCCTGGCCCGGGTCGAGACCGGCCAGGCCGCGGAACCGGAAAAGGGGTCGCCATGCGCCGTGAAGTGGGCCCAGCCACGCTGATCCTCCTGGTTTGCTGCCTGCTGCTCCCGCCATGCCTGATTCCCTCCGGGGAGGCGCGGGCCTCGGTCGGTCCCGGGCGCATGGAGATCAACATCGGTCAGACCCGCTTGGTGGAGCTGCCGGCGGCGGCCAAGCGCATCAGCGTGGGCAAGGAGGAGGTGGCCGACGTGGTGGTCATCGGCCCGCGCCAGATCTATGTCGTGGGGCGCGAGGTGGGCTCCACCACCGTCACCGCCTGGGACAAGAGCGACCGGGTGCTGGCCCTGTATGAGATCCGGGTGAGCCGCGACCTGTCGCGCCTGAAGCAGCACCTCTATGAGATCCTGCCCCACGAGCCGGTGGAGGTGCGCGAGATGGAGGGCACGGTGGTGCTCTCCGGTCGGGTCTCCAGTCTCCAGGCCAAGGCCCAGGCCGAGGATCTGGCCCGGGCGATGATGGCCCGCAAGGACCACCAGAAGACGCTGCACCAGGGCGAGGACGCCAAGCAGTGGGTCACCAGCGTCCTGGAGGTGGGCGGCCATCAGCAGGTCAAGATCAAGGTCCAGATCGCCGAGGTCAACCGCACCGTCACCGACCGCATGAACCTCAACGTGATGGCCTTCAACCCCACCAGTGGCGACTTCATCTTCACCATGTTGGGCGGGCTGTTCAGGCCCTACGAGACCACGGTGGGTCCCGGCGTCTTCTCCACCAAGTTCGACATCACCGGCAACCTGGGGGGAATGGGCGGATTCAACGTCGGCGGGGCCCACGTGACCAGCTTCCTGGACATCCTGAAGCAGAACGACCTGGCCAAGATCCTGGCCGAGCCAACCCTGGTGGCGGCCAGCGGCCAACCGGCCGAGTTCCTGGCCGGGGGCGAGTTCCCGATCCCGGTGCCCCAAAAGGACAACATCACCATCGAGTTCAAAAAGTTCGGCGTGCAGCTCAACTTCACCCCCGAGGTGCTGAAGAACGGCGACCTGCGCATGACCGTGGCCCCGGAGGTCAGCGACTTGGACTGGAAGAACGCCCTGCGCATCGAGGGCTACGTGGTGCCGGGCCTCCTGACCCGCCGGGCCAAGACCCAGCTGGAACTCAAGGACGGCCAGGCCTTCGCCATCGCCGGCCTGTTCCGGGACGACATCACCCAGGTGGTGGCCAAGATTCCGGTGCTGGGCGACCTGCCCATCCTGGGCGCCCTGTTCCGCAGCAGCGAGTTCCGCAACAACCAGACCGAGCTGGTGATCGTGGTCACCCCCAGGGTGGTCAAGCCGGGCGAGGGCGCCCCGGACCGGCTGCCCGGCCAGGATCTGCGCCCGCCCAGCGACGCCGATTTCTACCTGATGGGCAACCTACCCGAGACCGCCCAGGCCCCGTCACCCCTGCCCCGCTCCCTGGGCGAGATGGAGGGAGTCTTTGGCCATGACCCGGTTTATTAACCTGACAAAGCTTTTCCGGCGGCTCTTTGGCCAGGATCGCGGCACGGTGGCCCCCCTGACCGCGGTCAGCCTGGTGGCCCTGTTGGGTCTCACCGGAGCGGCGGTGGACCTGGGCGCGCTCTACAGTGCCCGGGGCGAGCTGCAGAACGCGGCCGACGCCTCGGCCCTGGCCGCGGCCAACACCATGATCACCTACAACAGTAAAAACCTGGCCATCGCCCAGCCCAGCGTGGCCCTGACCAACGCCCAGAACTACTCCAAAGCCAACAAGTCCCTGGGAGTGGCGCTGAACCTGCGCCAACCCCCTGGCGACGACTTCACCATCGGCTTCTGGGACAACCAGGCCGGGGCCTTCGACCCCTCCCGCACCGGCTTGGGCCTCACCAACCCCGATGACCTGACCGCGGTGCGGGTGACGGTGCGACGCGACGAGTTGGCCAATACTCCCGTGCGCACCTTCTTCTCCGGCATCGTGGGCGTCAACCAGGTGGGCATTTCCGCCAGCTCCACCGCTTTCCTGGGTTTCGCCGGTTCGGCCCCGGTGGGCGGTGTGACCCTGCCCATCGCGGTGGACGAGAACGCCCTGAAGCCCCAGGGCGGCGAACCCTATTGCGGCAAGTCCATCACCTTCCACAGCGAGAACGACGAGAACGGCTCCTGGACCACTTTCTTCGACTGGCCGGCCGACAGCCCCACGGTGGACAACTACGTCTGCGGTTGCGAGGACGCCCCCGCCCTGAAACTCGGCGACATGATCAACATCACCAACGGCAACCTGAGCAACAACATCTTCACCCACCTGCGCGACCGCTTCAACCACGAGAAGTCGGGGGGGCAGTGGACCGTGACCCTGCCTGTCTACAAGAGCGGCGGCAACAGCGGGGCGGTGGAGGTGGTGGGTTTCGCCAACATGGTCATCACCGAGGTGCGCACCGCCCCCTACAAGGACGTCACCGGCTCCCTGAAGTGCGGCACCGTGGTGCCTCAGTCCGTCACCGGCGGCGATAACTTTGGGGCGCGCGCCACCCTGTCGCGCCTGGTGCGCTAGGAGGGCGGCGGTGAACCAGTCCGGCTCCCAGGTTCTAGCCTTGCATCAATCCCGCCACGGCGGCGAGCGCCTGCGCGAGCTGGTGGCCGCCGCCCCCTTGGCCCGCCTGGCCGGCCTGGAGACCACGGTGGAGGCCTTCGAGCGCAAGGCGGTGCAGCTTCAGCCCGAGATCCTTCTGGTCGAGTACACCTCCGACCAAGCGGGCCTGGGCGATCTTCTGGAGCGCCTGCGCCGCTCGGTGCCCCGGGGGGCGGTGGTGGCCTGGTCGCCCAGCAAAGAGCCGGACGACATCCTGAAAGCCATGCGCCAGGGCGTGCGAGAATACCTGGTGGAACCGGCCGCCACCCAGGCCTTCAACGACGCGGTCCTGCGCCTGGCCCGCCTTAGCCAGATCGGCGGCCAGCCGGCGGGCAAGCTGATCGCGGCGCTGGGGGTCAAGGGCGGGGTGGGGGTCAGCCACCTGGCGGTGAACCTGGCCTGGCGCCTGAGCCAGGCCCAGGGTCTGCGAGTGGCGCTGATCGATCTGGACCTGGGCGGCGGCGACCTGGCCACCCTCCTGGACCAGGAGCCATCCCGCGACCTTTCTGACGTGGCCGGGGAGTTCGACCGCCTGGACGCGGTGCTGATGGACAGCCTCTTGGGCGAAGTCGCCCCGGGCCTGCGTCTCCTGGCCGCCCCGGCCGATCCGGTGGAGGCCGAGGGGGTGGGGCCGGAACACCTGGGCCGGGCCTTGGACCACTTGTTGGATAGCCATCAGATGGTGATCCTGGACCTGGGCAGTCGCCTGGACGAACTGACCCTGGCCGCCCTGGACCGGACCGATCTGGCTCTGATGGTGGTGGAGCCCAGCGTGGTGGGTCTCAAGGGCGCCCGCCGCCTGCAGCACCTTTTCGAGCGACTGGGCATCCCGGCCGCCAAACAGGCCTTGGTGGTCAACCGTGACGGGGCCAAGGGCTGCGTGGCCCGGGCGGAGATCGAGCGCGTCTTGGGCCGGTCGGTGCTGGCCTACCTGCCCAACGATAGCCGGGCGGTGATGGAGTCGGGCAACGCCGGTCGACCGGTGGTCCAGGATTGGCCGCGCTCCAAGTGGACCAAGGCCGTGGCGGCCCTGGCCAAGAGCCTGGGCGACGGACGCGAGGGGCGGCCATGAGCCTGCGCGAGCGCCTGGCCGGCAAGGGTGGGTTGGCCCTGGTGGGGCCTGAGTCCCCGGTGGACGACGAGCGCGAGCGGGCCTACCAGGACCTCAAGGCCCGGGTCCACTACCAGGTCATCGACCGCCTGGACCTCTCCCTGCTCAGCGCCGCCCCAGGCCAGCAGGCCGAGCGGGACCTGACCCTGGCGGTGCGTCAGATCGTGGACAGTCAACCCGACCCCCTCTCCCAGCCCGAGCGCGAGGCCCTGGTGCGGGAGATCAAAAACGAGGTCCTGGGCCTGGGCCCCCTGGAGCCCTTGCTGGCCGATCCCACCATCAGCGACATCCTGGTCAACGGGCCGCATAAGGTCTACGTGGAGCGCTCGGGCCGCCTGGTGCGGGTGAACGTGCGCTTCCGCGACGACAACCACCTGCTCAAGATCATCGACAAGATCGCCACCGCCGTGGGCCGCCGGGTGGACGAATCCTCGCCCATGGTGGACGCCCGCCTGGCCGACGGCAGCCGGGTCAACGCCATCATTCCCCCCCTGACCCTGGATGGCCCCTCGCTGTCCATCCGCAAGTTCGCGGTGGACCCCCTGAAGGTGGACGACCTGGTCCGCATTGGCACCATCACTCCGGGCGCGGCCCGGCTGATGGAGGCCATCGTGAAAAGCCGGCTCAACGTCATAATCAGCGGCGGCACCGGCACCGGAAAGACCACCTTCTTGAACGTCATGAGCGGCTTCATTCCCAGCCATGAACGCATCGTGACCATCGAGGACTCGGCCGAGCTGCAACTGCAACAGGAGCACGTGGTGAGGCTGGAGACCCGGCCGGCCAACATCGAGGGCCACGGCGAGGTGACCCTGCGCGATTTGGTGCGCAACGCCCTGCGGATGCGGCCCGACCGCATCGTGGTGGGGGAGGTGCGCGGCGGCGAGGCCCTGGACATGATGCAGGCCATGAACACCGGCCACGACGGCAGCCTGACCACCGTCCACGCCAACAGCCCCCGCGACGCCCTCTCGCGCCTGGAGACGATGATGTCCATGGCCGGCCTGGAGATACCAGACAAGGCCATCCGCCAGCAGGTGGCCAGCGCGGTGGACATCGTCATCCAACTGGCCCGGCTCTCCGATGGCTCCCGCCGTCTGATCAGCCTCTCGGAGCTGACCGGCATCGAGGGCGACACCGTGAGCATGCAGGAGATCTTCCGCTACACCCAGCAGGGGGTGGACGACCGGGGCCGGGTCATCGGCCGTTTCGGCCCCACCGGCATCCGCCCCCGCTGCACCGAGCGCATCCGGGCCCATGGCATCGAGCTGGACGCCGCCATGTTCAGCGACAACGGAGGCGACGGCCGATGATGGTCTGGGGACTCAGCATCCTGATCTTCCTCTGCCTGTCCACCCTGGGCGTGGCCCTGGCCGGCCTGATCTTTCACCGGCGGATGGCGGCGCTGGAGTCCGAGCGCCGCCGCCTGGCCGCCCTGGGCGCGCCGGCTGGCGAGGCGGCGGCGCCCTCCTTGTGGCGCGACCGCTCGCTCTCCACCATCCCCCTGTTGCACCGCGTCCTGAGCCGCCTGCCCCGCCAGAGCGACCTGGAGTTGCTGCTGCATCGGGCCGGCAACCCTTGCAACCTGGGCACCCTGGTCCTGATGGCCGGCACCTTGTGCTTTTTGGGGGTCTGCCTGGGGGCCTGGCGCGGGTCGCTGCCCCTGGCGGTGGGGGTGGCCGGCCTGGGCGCGGCCGCGCCGGTGATTTGGCTCCGAATGCTGGCTGGCAAGCGCCTGGCGGCCTTCGACGAGCAGTTCCCCGAGGCGGTGGAGCTGATGGCCCGAGCCCTGCGCGCCGGCCACGCCTTGGCCTCGGCCATGAACATGGTGGCCCAGGAGAGCGAGGACCCGGTGGCCGGGGAGTTCGCCAAGACCTTCGAGGACTACTCCTTCGGCAAGGACCTGGACCACGCCCTGGGCGACCTGGTGGACCGGGTGGGGCTCCAGGACGTTAAATTCTTCGCCACCGCCGTGATGCTCCAGCGCGAGACCGGCGGCAACCTGGCCGAGATCCTGGACAACATCGGCCACATCATCCGCGAGCGCTTCCGCCTGATGCGCCAGGTCAAGGCGTTGTCGGCCGAGGGCCGGCTGTCGGGCAACATCCTGTCCCTGATGGCGCCGGCCCTGCTGGGCATCCTGATGCTCATCAGCCCGGGCTACGTGGCGCTTTTGTTCGACCACCCCCTGGGCCGGATGATGCTCATCGTCGGCGGAGCCTTCCAGGCCCTGGGCATGCTGGTCATCCGCGGCCTGGTGCGGGTCAGGGTGTAGCAGGCCATGGCGGGCGTCATCACGTCGAACGCGGTTTCGGCACCCTGGGGCCTGGCCATCCTGGCTGGTCTGGCGGTGCTCAGCCTGGCCGCCTGGCTGGCCTTGGCCCTGCGAGGCGACCCCAGCGCCCGCCGGATCGAGCGGCTCCTGCCCGGCCGACGCGACTCCCGATCCGGGCTGCTGCCCGGCCTGCGCGAGACGTTTTTTGGCCTGCTGGGTCGCCTGGCCTCGCCGGCCCGGCCCAGCCAGGAGTGGCAGGAATCTGGACTGCGCCGGGAACTGACCCAGGCCGGCCACCGCTCCCAGGCCGCCATGACCGTGTTCCTGGGCTCCCGGGTGCTGGCCGCCCTGGCCCTGCCGGGTCTGGCCCTGCTTTCGCCCCTGCCAAGCCTGGTGCGCTTCAACCTGCTGCCCCTGGCCCTGGCCGGCGCGGCGGTGCTGGGCTACCTGATCCCGGGCATCGTGCTGAGCTACCAAGTCCGCTTCCGGCGCGACCGCATCGGGCGCGAGCTGCCGGACGTGCTGGACCTGCTGGTGATCTCGGTGGAGGCCGGCCTGGGTCTGGACGCGGCCATCAAGCGGGTGGCCCAGGAGGTGCGCATCAGCGCGCCGATCCTGGCCGGGGAGCTGAACCACGTCGCTCTGGAGCTCAAGGCCGGCATCCAACGCGCCCAGGCGCTCAAAAACCTGGCCAGCCGCTGCGGGGTGGATGAGGTCAGCAGCCTGGTCACCATGATGGTGCAGGCCGACCGCTTCGGGGTCAGCGTGGGGCGCAGCCTGAGGGTGCATTCGGACTCGGTGCGCACCAAGCGCCGCCAGCGCATGGAGGAGCGGGCGGCCAAGATTCCGCTGAAGCTGCTCTTCCCGGTGTTGTTCATGATCTTCCCGGCCATCATGGCGGTGATGGCCGGCCCTGCCCTGATCCGGGTGAGCGAGAGCATCCTTAAATGAGAAAGGTCGCGCCATGCATAGCGCCGCCAAACGCATCCTGACCTGCCTGGGATCGGTCGTCCTCTGCCTGGGGTTGGCCAGTTGCTCCACCACCCAGACCACGGCCGGTTTGCGGGCCCTGAAACCCCACGAGGCCGAGGAGCTCTTGGCCCTGCAAGCCGCGCGCACCAAACCGGCCGAGGGCAAGATGGTCATGGATCCGGCTCAGTTGGAGAGTCACGCCGACGCCCTGGCCATGCAGGGACAGTGGTCGGCGGCCCTTTATCAATACGGACGGGCCTTGACCCTGGTCCCAGATGCGGACAAGCCGCGCCTGCGCGCCAAGCTGGGCGAGGCCAGCCTCAAGGCCGGCATGTTCGCCCCGGCCGAGGCGATTTTCCAGGACTTGGCCACGGCCGACCCCAAGGATGCCAACCACTGGCAGGGTCTGGGCCTGGCTCGATTTGGTCAGGGACGCCTGGACCAGGCCCGCGCCGACCTGACCAAGGCGGTGGAGCTGGATCCGGGTCTGTGGCGGGCCCAGAACGCCCTGGGCATCATCTACAACCGCCAGGGCCGGCCCGACTTGGCCATGTTCTGCCTGCGCGCCGCGCTCAAGGTCAGACCCGACCTGCCGGCCCTGTACAACAACCTGGCCCTCTCCCACATCCTGCGCCAGGAATGGCCCCAGGCCGAAGCCCAGTTGCGCCAGGCCCTGGGCTTGGCCCCGGACTACGCCCTGGCGGCCAACAATCTGGGCCTGGTGCTGGCCAAGCAGGGCCGGGACCGCGAGGCCCTGCGCGCCTTCGCCACGGCCGAGGGTCAGGCCGGAGCCCATAACAACCTGGGGGTGGTGATGTCCTGGCGCGGGCAATACGACCAGGCCGCGCGGCATTTCCGCCAGGCGGTGGACGCCATGCCCCGCTTCTACCCCCTGGCCGACCGCCACCTGGAGCAGATCGAGGAGCGCCTGGGCCGGCCACCGGACCAATCCAGTGCGCCCACGGCCAGCCCAACCTCCACTGGTGGTGAATGGCCAGTGTTGGAGCGGAGCGCAAGATTCGATGAGCGGCCGACGATGGCCCAGCCCCCGGTCTCGGCTCCGCCGGTCCTGGTCCCATCGGCCCAACTGCCACCGTCACCTCCGACGGAGGCCGCGCCCGGGCCGGTTTCCTTCCGCACCGAGCCGGCCGTCCTGGCCCCGTCGGTCAAGTCGGCGGCCCTGGCCTTCAGGCGCGCCCCGATCCAGGCCTCCGCGGCGCGAGA
>JAIUYB010000039.1 GCA_020216625.1 Desulfarculus sp. | reverse complement strand
AGAACCTGGAGCGTGAGGTTGAGCCCCCGCCCTCCCCTTTCCACCCTCTCCAGGAAGTGAACCCCTTGCAAGGCGTGCTGAAATTTGCCCAGGCCGTGCTCCTGGCATTTTTCGGAGAGGAAGGTCTCGCCGTCGTGGCCAAAGGGCGGGTGGCCGATGTCGTGGGCCAGGGCCATGGCCTCGATCAGGTCCTCGTTCAGGCCCAGCAAGCGGCCCACGGTGCGGCCGATCTTGCTGACCAGTTGCACGTGCAGAACCCGGTGGGTGATGTGGTCGTTGTCCAGCAGGGAAAAGACCTGGGTCTTGTCGATGCAGCGGGTGTAGGCCAGGGAGTGCAGCACCCGGTCGGCGTCCAGGGCGAAATCCAGGCGGTGGCCTTGGGCGGCGATCTCGTCCGGCTGGCGGCGCTGGGCCCGTGCGCTGGGGCAGGCCCGGGGCGAGAGGCGGGCGGCCTCGGCTTGCTCCAGGCGTTTCCTCAGATCCAGCAGCATTTCACCATTTGGACTCATGGCGTCATTCTCCCGGGGGCCTCAAATACACCGTGCTTCCCCTCGCTTGTCAAGCCGCGCCCGCGTCCCGGCTTGCCAGGCCGCCTGGCCCGGGCTAGACTCGGGCCATGATCATCGTGGCAGACAACATCAGCGCCGGCCGGCCCAGCGTGCGCCGGATCATCGCCCAGCGCGACGGCCAGGCCCTGGACGCACTCTGCCGCCGCCTGGCCGGGTCCGGGGCGGACTGGCTGGACCTCAACCCCGGCTTTTTGCCCAAAAACCAGCGGGCCGAGGTTTGGCGCTGGCTGGTGACCACCGCCGAGGCGGCCTGCGTGCTTCCCCTGGTGCTGGACACCCCCCGCCCCGACGAGCTGGCCCTGGCCCTGGGCTTCTGCACCCGGCCGCCGGTGCTGAACATGGCCACCGCCGAGGACGGCCGCCTGGCCCCGGTGCTGGACCTGGCCGCGGCGCATGATCTCTCCCTGGTGGCGGCGGCCATGACCGCCACCACCCCGGCCGACGCCGAGGAGCGTTTGGCTCTGACCGCCCTGATCGTGGCGGAAGCGGCGCGGCGGGGCATCGACGGCCCGCGTCTGTGGATCGACCCCATGGTCCTGCCCCTGGCCCTGCCCGGGGGCGAGGCCCAGGCGGCGGCGGTGCTGGCCACCCTGCGGGCGATCCCCTTCCTGTTCGAGCCCGCGCCCCGAACCCTGTTGGCGGTTAGCAACCTGACCACCGCCACCGCCGCCGCCCGGGCCGGGTTCGTGGGGCCGGCCTTCCTGGCGGCGGCCTTTGGCGCCGGCCTGGGAGCGGCCATGATCGACGTGACCGACCCGGCCCTGATGAAGACCGTGGCGCTGTGCCGGGTCATGGCCGGGGAGCGGATCTTCGCGCCGGCCGAGTTCGGCGGCGAGGGGTAGACGCCCCATGGGTGGTCTATCCGGTTCGGTGCATGGGGGTGGTTGGTTTTCGCGAAAACAAAAATAGCCGGAAGCCGCGTCATTGGATCAGGTCGCCAAGCTCGCGATAGGCGGCGCGCAGACGCGCGATCCTAGCGTCGTGGGACCTGATCTTGCGCACCGAATGGGCCAGCAGCCACACCCCAAGCGTGAAGAGCCCGGCGTTGACCAGATAAAACGGCGCCAACAGGTGCAAGACCTCAATGGCGATGTAATTCTTCGAAAAAACTATCAGCACGCAGAACAGCAGCGATTGGAACAGCAGGATCATGATCCCGACGCGGGCCTGCTGCAGAGCGATTTCCTTCTCCTTGAAGATGAGCTTGATCTCCTCCATGACCAGCAGGTCGTTGGAGGCCGGGGCTTCACCCGCGTGATTGTTGGCCATGCCTCCGCGCCCTCCTTTTGGTTGTCACGGGTCCGCGGCCCTGGGGCTGGACCAATCGCGCACCGCCCCTAGAACACCACCAACAGCAGGATCCGCACCCCCACCAGTCCCAAGGCCCCGGCCAGGCAGATGATTATCCATTTGCCCTTGATCCGGTCGGAGGCCAGGGCCCCGATCTGGGCCCCGGCGATCACCCCGATGGCCAGGGCGACGATATGGTGTACGCCATGGGAAAAGGCGCCGGTGATCATGTGGGTCACGGTGCCGGCCAGGGCCATGATCACCAGGATGAAATGGGAAGTGGCGGTGGCGATATGCACCGGGAAGTTCAGCAGGTACACCAGGACCGGGACATGGATAATCCCGCCGCCGATGCCGAGAAAGCTCGATATATAGCCCACCGCGACACTGACCGCCGCCCCCAGCCATATATTGAAGGTGTATTCATGACTTACACCGTTGGCCTCGACGATGTGCCGGGTCACTTGGCGGCCGAGCGCGATCCGGGAGCCGGGCTTGGCCCGGGGCGCTGCGGGTTTGGCTCCGGGTTTAACCATCAGGGCGATGGCCCCCGCGATCAGGGCCACGGCCAGGATCGCGTCGAACAGGCGACGCGGAACGAAGGCGGTGTTGACCGCCCCCAGCACGGAGCCGGGTATGGTCGCCAGGGCGAAGACCACCGCGGAACGATAGTCGATGCGCCTCATTCGGGCATAGGCCTCGGAGCCCGAGAGGGCGTTAAGGAAGACCACGGCCAGGGAGACGCTGGTCAGCAGGTCCGGTGATTGCTCGGGGTAGAGCAGGATCAGGATCGGCATGAGGACAAAGCCGCCGCCCGCTCCGATCAGGGTGCCAAAGGCCCCCACTCCCAGGCCGATGGCCATGAATTCAAAGTAGGTGAGGTAGCTGACCAAGACCATGCTTGGCTTTCCCCCGCGATACGATCAGTGCCTGTGAAGCTCCGGGGCGGCGTCGGCTAGGGTCTGGCTCTGCCTGGCGGAATCGAACCGGCCACCCCCCCAGGCGAATGGGCGCCAGCCCTTTCGCCCAGCCATTTTCGGTGGGGGCGTGGGGGAACCATTTTCGCGCGGCAAAAAGGATTCCCCCACCTGCCTTTCATTTCGCGGCGAAAAAGGCCTGGTAGGCCTGGACCGAGGACCAGAGGTCGGCCTTGTGCATGATCTCGAAAGGCGAGTGCATGGACAGCAGGGCCGGGCCCACGTCCACCACGTCCGCCCCATAGGCGGCCAGGAACTTGGCGATGGTGCCGCCGCCGCCCTCGTCGATCTTGCCCATGCCGGCGGCCTGCCAGGTGACCCCGGCCTTTTCCCAGACCCCGCGCAGCCAGGCCACGAACTCGGCGTTGGCGTCGGAGGCCCCGTACTTGCCGCCGTGGCCGGTGTACTTGGTCAGGGTGACGCCGTAGCCCAAGCGGGCGGCGTTGTTCTTCTCGTGCACCTCGGGATAGTCCGGGTCCAGGGCGGCGTTGACGTCGGCGGAGAGAACCTTGCTGGCGGCCAGGGCGCGGGAGATGGTGAGGTAGTCGGTGGGCTCCTGGTTGGCGGTAAGCATGGCGGCCACCAGGTGCTCGATCCAGCGGCTTTGGGCTCCGCTCATGCCCTCGCTGCCGATCTCCTCTTTATCGTAGAACACGGCCAGGGCCGGGGCGACCGGATTCTTGAGATCCAGGATGGCCCGGAGGCTGGCGAAGGCGCTGGCCCGGTCGTCCTGGCCATAGGCCCCCACCAGGGCGCGGTCCAGGCCCACGTCGCGGGCGTTGCCGGCGGGCACGATCTCCAGCTCGGCGCTGATCAGGTCGGCCTCCACGATGCCGTAGCGCTGGTTAAGAAGCTGCATCGCCGCCAGTTTGATGCGGTCCCCGTTGCCCTCGCCATCCAGGGGCAGACCGGCGATGACCAGGTTCATGCGTTCGGCCTCGAAAACCTCGGAGAGCTTTTTGCCCTCCTGGCCCTTGCGGCTCAGGTGGGGCAAGAGATCCAACACCGTGAAAACCGGGTCGTCGGGGGCGTCGCCCAGGTTGATCTCCACCGTCCGGCCGTCGGCGGTGCAGACCACGCCCACGATGGCCAAGGGCCGGGCGAACCACTGGTATTTCTTGATCCCGCCGTAGTAATGGGTCTTGAGGAAGGCCAGGTCTTGGTTCTCGAATAGAGGGTGCATCTTCAGATCCAGGCGGGGGGCGTCGATGTGGCTGCCGATCAGGCGCACCCCCTGGGCCACCGGCCGCTGGCCCAACACCAGCAGGGCGATGGTCTTGCCGGCCAGCTCGGCATAGAAGCGACCGCCCTTGGCCTTGCTCCCCAGGGGCTTGAATCCGGCCTTTTCCGCCGCGGCCCGGATGGCGGCCACCGCTCGGCGCTCGGTCTTGGCCTGGTCCATGAAGGTCTTGTATTCCTCGGCCAGGGCGAAGATGGCCGCGCGGGTCTGGGCGTCGGCCTGCTCCCAGACCGTCTTGGGCTGTCGAAGAAGCTTCTCGCCCAGGGCCTTGATTTCCTTCTTGTTCAGCTTCTTGAACGCCTGGGGGGCGGGTTTGTTGTCGGCCATGCGGCACTCCCGGTTGATGGATGGCATATCTTTTTTAAATAACACCGTCGGCGGGACGGGGCAAGCCGGGGTTGCTCAGGAGCGGCTGGTGGCGCCCAGATAAATCGCCGCCAGGGCTCCCAGCGCGCCCACCAGCTCCAGCGGGGTGGTGGGTCGGGCGAAGAAGAGCATGTCCCAGATAAAGGACAAGGTGGGCTGCATCAGCAGGATCAACCCGGCCCTGGCGGCCGGGGTGCGGGGCAGGCCCCTGGAGATCAGGACCCAGCCCAGCACCTGGCCGCAGACGCCATAGCCGATCAGCGCCAGCCAGGATTGGGCGTCGGGGATGGCGAAAGACTCGCCCAACAGCCAGGCCTCGGGCCCCATGCCCAGGGCGGTGAGCAGGGAGATGATCACCACGTTGGCCTGGACCCGGGACTGCTCCAGACCGGCCTGGAGGTGGCGCAGGGTCAGGATGTAGGAGGCGTAGGCCAGGGCGGTGAGGAAGCCCAGGAACAGCCCCCAAGCGTAGTTCTCCGGCCAATTGGCGCGGTTGAACCCCACCAGCAGGTAGAGCCCGGCCATGGCCAGGGGCACCGCCATGGCCATGCGCCAGCCCAGGCGTTCGCGGAAAAAAACCGCCCCTATGCCAGCCAGGAAAAATACCTGCAGGTTGGAGAGGATGGTGGCCAGGCCGGGGCCGACGTAGTGGATGGAGCGGTGCCAAAAGGTGAGGTCCAGCAGGAAGAACAGGGCGCTGACCAGCACCAGCCCCCACTTGCCGACCCCCAGACGCAGACCCCGTCCGGAGAAGAGCAGGATCAGGGCCAGGGTCAGGCCGCCGAACAGGGTGCGGTAGAAGCCGGCCACGGTGGGGCCGACGTGGGCCAGCTTGACGAAGACCGCCGAAAAGCTGAGCATGGCCGCGCCGGCGGCCACCAGGAGCAGGCCGCCCCGGTCCGAGCGGGGCTGGGGAATTGGGTTGGCCATGGCCCGGGATTCTACCCCAAACGCCTCAGTCCGGCCGCCGGGCCAAGAGAAAGAACTCGCGGTTGCCGGCCGGCCCCTCGATGGGGCTGTCGCACTGGCCCTGGACCGCGAAACCCAGGCCGGAGAGAAACGCGGCCACCTTGTCCACGGCCGCCTGGCGGACGGCCGGGTCGCGCACCACCCCACCCTCCCCCACCCCCTCCCGGCCGGCCTCGAACTGAGGCTTGACCAGGCATAGCACCCGGCCGCCGGGCCGGAGGCGGGGCGGGACCTGGGGCAGGACCAGGGTCAGGCTGATGAAGGAGACGTCTATCACGCAGAGGTCAAAGGGACCGGGGGCCAGGTCCGGGGGCATCTGGCGGGCGTTGACCCGCTCGTGGAGCCTGACGCGCGGGTCCTGGCGCAGCTTCCAGGCCAGTTGGCCATAGCCCACGTCCACTCCGGTGATGGAGGCCGCGCCGCGTTGCAGAAGGCAGTCGCTGAACCCGCCGGTGCTGATTCCCAGGTCCAGGCAGGCCAACCCGGCGACATCCAGGGCGAAATGATCCAGGGCTCCGGCCAGCTTGAGACCGCCGCGCGAGACGTAGGGGTGGTCCGGGCCATCCACCGCGATTTGGGCCCCGGGTGGGATCGGCTGCCCGGCCTTTTTAGCCGGTTGGCCATCGATGCGCACCAGGCCGGCCAGGATCAGGCCCTGGGCCCGCTGACGGCTCTCGGCCAGGCCCAGCTCCACCAGGCGCTGATCCAGGCGTGGTCCCCTGACCATGGCTAGGATAGTAGTTGGCGGGCGGCCTGGACCACGGCCTTGGCGTCCAGGCCGTAGAGGCCCCGCAACTGCGCCTGGCTGCCGTGCTCCACGAAGACGTCGTCCACCCCCACCAGACGCACGGCGACCTCGCGCAGACCGGATTCGGCCAGGGCCTCCAGCACCGCCGCGCCAAAGCCGCCGGCCTTGACGTTCTCCTCCACCGTCACCACGCGCCGGCAGCGGCGGGCGCACTCCAGGATCAGCTCGCGGTCCAGGGGCTTGGCGAAGCGGGCGTTGATCAGGGCCACGCTGACGCCTTGGGCGTTCAGCTCGGCCGCCGCGCTCGCCGCCGCCGCCACTCCCGCCCCGATGCCGATCAGGCAGAGGTCGTCGCCCGCCTGGCGTAGCTCGGCCTTGCCCCAGGGCAGCTCACGCAAGGGGCCATCCAGAGCCACGCCCAGGCCCCGTCCCCGGGGGTAGCGCAGGGCCGAAGGTCCGTCGTGCAACAGCGCGCTGTGGAGCATGTGGCGCAGCTCGTCCTCGTCGGCCGGGGCCAAGACCGAAAGATTGGGCACGCAACGCAGGAAGCTAAGGTCCAGAAGCCCCTGGTGGGTGGCCCCGTCCTCGCCCACCACCCCGCCCCGGTCCATGGCCAGGACCACCGGCAGGTTGGTCAGGCAGACGTCGTGCACCACCTGGTCGAAGGCCCGCTGCATGAAGGTGCTGTAGATGGCCACCACCGGGCGCAGGCCCTGGGCGGCCAGGCCGGCGGCGAAGGTCACCGCGTGCTGCTCGGCGATGCCCACGTCCACGAAACGCTCGGGCAATGCCTCGGCGAAGGCGTTCAAGCCCGTGCCCTCGGGCATGGCGGCGGTGATGGCCACCACGCGGGGATTGGCCTGGCCCAGCTCCACCATGGTGCGCCCGAAGACCTCGGTGTAGGTGGGCGGTGGCGGGCTGGCCGGGGGCTCGGTCGGGGCCTCGGTCTCGTCCGGGATGCGCGATGGCCGGGGTTTGGTGGCCCCCACGCCGTGAAAGTGGCTGGGGTCGGCCTCGGCCGGGGCGTAGCCCTTGCCCTTGGTGGTCAGCACGTGAACCAACTGCGGACCCTGCTGGCGGGCCACGTTGGCGAAGGTCTCGCCCAGCCACTCCAGGTTGTGGCCGTCCACCGGGCCGATGTAGTTGAACTTGAACGCTTCGAAGAGCATGCCCGGGGTGCTGAAGGTCTTGAAGGACTCCTCCGAGCGGCGGGCCAGGTCCAAAAGGTCGCGGCCGATGCCCGGCACGCCCTTGAGCCAACGCTCCAAGTCCTTGCGGAAGGTCATGTAGGCCTTGCCCGAGAGCGCGCGGGACATGAAGCGCGACAGCGCCCCCACGTTGCGGGCGATGGACATGCCGTTGTCGTTCAAGACCACGATCAAGTCCTGGTCCATGAACCCGGCCTGGTTGAGGCCCTCGAAGGCCAGGCCGGCGGTGAGCGAGCCATCGCCGATCACCGCCACCACCCGGCCGGGGTCGCCGTTCAGGCGCTTGGCGTAGGCCATGCCCAGGGCGGCGGAGATGCTGGTTGAGGAGTGGCCGGTGTCAAAGGCGTCGTAGGGGCTTTCGGCCCGCTTGGGGAACCCGGACAGCCCGCCCAGTTGCCGCAAGGTGGCGAACTGGTCCCGGCGGCCGGTGAGCAGCTTGTGGGCGTAGGTCTGGTGGCCCACGTCCCAGACGATGCGGTCCTCCACCCGGTGAAAGACCTTGAGCAGGGCCAGGGTCAGCTCCACCACCCCCAGGCTGGGGGCCAGGTGGCCGCCGGTGCGGGTCACGGTTTCGATGATCCGTTGGCGGATCTCCGCGGCCAGGCGCTCCAGATCCTCAAGACCCAGGGACTGCAGGTCGGCCGGGGAGTCGATCCTCTCCAGCAGGGACGTTCTGATAGGAAGGGATGGTTCCAACATGCTCCCCTGGTTCCGGGATCAACGCCGTCGGGCCGGGCCGCAGGGCGTTGCTGTGGCAATTGTGAAGCCTGACCGCCGGTTACGCAACCCGCGGCGGCACGGGCGCCGGATCGGTCCGCTCTGGTGGGCGGAGTCACCGGGGCAGGGATGGCCGCGTTCGGGTGTCTACGAACCTATCGCGGCGATTATCCGGTCTAACCAGCCAGGCCAGACCGAGCAACTCCTCCGGTTTTTTTCCGGCCGCGTCCCATGGCGTCGGCGGCCTTGATCGCCCCCACCACCAGGGCGGGGGAGATCTCATGGGGCTCGTGGTGGATGCTCTCGCCCTCGGCGCAGGTTTTCTCGGCCACCAAGCCCAGGTCATGGTCGGAGACGCCGCTCAGGCCGAGATCGGCCAGGGTGGTGGGCAAGCCCACGGATTCGCAGAATGAATAGACCTCCGCCATGAGCGCGGGCCGCTGGTCGGTCAGGAACAGGGAGACCAGCACCCCGAAGGCCACCTTTTCGCCGTGATAAAAGGCGTGGGTCGGGGTCAAGGCGGTCAGTCCGTTGTGCAGGGAATGGGCCGCGGCCAGTCCGGCGCTCTCGAAGCCCAGGCCGCTGAGCAGGGTGTTGGCCTCCACCACCCGCTCCAGGGCCGGGGTGACGGCCCCGGCCGCGCAGGAGGCCAGGGCGGTGGGGCCGTATTCCCGCAGAATGTCGTAGCAGAGCCGGGCCAGGGCGTAGGCGGTGGTGGATCCCACCGCGCCGGCGATGTTGGGGGCCTGTTTGACCCGGCAGGACTCGGCCTCGAACCAGGTGGCCAGGGCGTCGCCCATGCCGGCGGCCAGAAAGCGCGCCGGGGCCTGGGCCATGACCTGGGTGTCCACAATCACCACGTCCGGGTTGCGCGGCAGGATGTCGGCCCGCTGAAAAACGCCCTCTGGGGTGTAGACCACGCAGACCGAGCTGCAAGGGGCGTCGGTGGAGGCGATGGTGGGAACCATCACCGCCGGTAGCTGGGCCAGGTGGGCCACCGCTTTGGCCGCGTCCAGGGTCTTTCCTCCGCCCAAACCCACCACCAGGTCGCAGCCGGCCTGGGCGCAGAGCTGGAGCAGACGCTGGATCTCCTGGTCCGAGCACTGGCGGCCGAAGGTCTCCACCACCAGGCCGCATTTTTCCTGGATGGCGGGCAGGTGGGCAGGCAGCAGGCGTTCTCGAGGATGGGGCGAGGCGATCAGGAAGGCCCTGCGGCCCAGGCGGGCGCATTCCCCGCCCAGCCGGGCCAGCGCGTCGCGGCCCTGAATATAACGTCCCGGAAACAAGGTCACGCTTATCATGCTGCTTCCTCGGTGAGAAGGGTCGTGGTCAACCGGACGGAGTGTTTGTATTGTCCGTAATGCCCTCCGAGCCGGGTTGGCGCGCGGTCAATGGGTGCGCGCCATGATGTAGGCGGCCAGAGCCCGCAGGGGCCAGGCCGGCTCGCCCAGGGGCTCCAGGAGCCGGGCCGCCTCGTCCACCAGGCGCTGGCCGGTCTCCCGGGCCTGGGCCGGGCCCTGCACCGCGGGATAGGTCATCTTGCCCCTGGCCTCGTCGCTGCCGATGGCCTTGCCCAAGGCGGCGGCGTCGCCGGTGAGGTTCAAGAGGTCGTCGGCGATCTGGAAGGCCAGGCCGACACGCCGGCCATAGCGCGACAGGAGCGTCACCTGCTCCGGGTCACCGCCGGCCAAGAGCGCACCGGCCTCCAGCGAGGCGCTGATGAGCGCGCCGGTCTTGAGCGCGTGGATGAACTGCACCGTGGCCAGGTCCGGCTCCTGGCGTTCGGCCAACAGATCGGCGGCCTGGCCACCCACCATGCCCTCGCGCCCGGCCGCGCGCATCACCAGGTGGGCGGCGGTCAGGGCCCGCCAGGGCTCCAGGTCGCCGATGACCCCCGGATCGGTCAACAGCACCATGGCCTGGGTCAGCAGGCCGTCGCCAGCCAGAATGGCCAGTCCCTCTCCGAAGACCTTGTGGTTGGTGGGAACTCCGCGCCGGAAGTCGTCGTCGTCCATGCCGGGCAGGTCGTCGTGGATCAAGCTGTAGGTGTGGATCATCTCCAGGGCGCAGGCGCAGTACATCACCCGCTGGGGATCGCCGCCCACCGCCTGGGCCGCGGCCAGGCAGAGGATGGGCCGTAGGCGCTTGCCGCCGGCGAACAGACTGTAGCGCATGGCTTTGAGAATCTGGCCGCCGGCCTCGTCGCTGGGCAGGAAACGGTCCAGGGCCTCGTCCACCAGCTCGCGCTGGCTTTTCAGGTAGGCCGTGAGGTCGCCCGCCACCTCAGTCCTCCTGGCCCGGGGCCGGGTTGAAGGGCGTTTCCACCAGGCCCTTCTCGCGGTCCTTCAGCAGCAGGGCCACCTTTTTCTCGGCCGCGTCCAAGCGCTGGCCGCAAGCCTCGGCCAGTCTCACCCCCTCCTCGAACAGGGCCAGGGACTCTTCCAGATCCAGGTCCTCGTCCTCCAGGCGGGCCACGATCTCCTCCAGACGGTTGAGACCCTGCTCGAAGCCGCCTTCCTTCTTGGCCTTGGCCATCATTTGCCCTCCTTGCCCCGCGCCGGGCGGGCCGGCGCGGGCTTGACCGCCGCCGGGCCGGGAGACGGCTGGCGGCTCAAGGCGATCCAGGCCAGGGGGTCCACCCGGGCCCCAGCCCAATGCAGGTCGAAATGCAGGTGCGGCCCGGTGATGCGCCCGCTCACCCCGCTCAGGGCGATGACCTGGCCGGCCTGGACCATCTGGCCCTCGCTTAACCGAACTTCGCTAAGGTGGCGATAGGCGCTGATCAGGCCCAGGCCGTGGTCGAGCATCAGGGTCAGACCGCCGAAAAAGGTGTCCAGCACCAGGGCCGCCCGGCCGGCGGCCGGGGCCAGCACCGGCGCGCCCACCGCCGCCCGCAGGTCC
>JAIUYB010000038.1 GCA_020216625.1 Desulfarculus sp. | reverse complement strand
CAAGTAGCGTCCGCCCTTGACTAAAATTCCAGCTGTGGCCGCCGTGGCCCGCGCGGCCAGAGCTGGAATTTTAGTCAAGGGCGGACGCTACTTGGAAGAGGCGGCCCGGACCGATGCCGTCCTTTTCGACAAGACCGGCACCCTCACCCTGGGCGAACCCCGGGTGGAGGAGGTCATCACCGCCGACGGCCTAAACCCAGAGGAGATCATCGCCTGCGCCGCCGGGGCTGAGCAGAACTGCAACCACCCTCTGGCGCGGGCGGTGATGAAGGCCGCCCACTACGCCCGGATCAGCGTGGCCCGGGCCGAGAACGTGCTGAGCGAGATCGGTTTGGGGGTGCGGGCCTTGCTGGACGGCAGCGTCATCGAGGTAGGCAGCGCCTATCTCGGTCTAGGCGAGGCGGCTCTGCCCGGGCCAATGCGGGCCAGCCTGGCCGACATGAAGCAAAAGGGAGTGACCCCCCTGGTGGTCTATCGAGACCAGCAGCCCATCGGCATCCTGGGGGTCAGCGACACGCTGCGGTCCAGCGCCCGCCAGGCGGTGGCGGACCTCAAAAGCCTGGGCATCGCCAGCATGGGTATCCTTTCCGGCGACCACGACCAGGCGGTGCGCCGTATCGCCTCGGCCATCGGCGTCTCCGATGTCTGGTCCGGGCTCAAGCCCCAGGACAAGCTCCAGATCATCCGGGAGTTGCAAGCCCAAGGCCGGCGGGTTCTCTTCGTGGGCGACGGGGTCAACGACGCCCCGGCCCTGGCCCGGGCCAACCTGGGGGTGGCCATGGGCGCGGCCGGCACCGACGTGGCCCTGGAGACGGCCGACATCGCCCTGGTTCACGACGAGGTGGCCAAGCTGCCCCTCTTGATCCGCCTGGCTCGCCGGATGCTGGCCCTGATCCGGCTGAATATCGGCCTGGGGCTAATGTTCAACACCGTGGCCATTCTAGGCGGGGCTTATGGCCTGCTCAGCCCCATCGCGGCCTCCGTCTTCCACAACGCGGGCTCCATCATCGTGGTGCTGACCTCGGCCAGCCTGATCCTGTTCCGTGACCGTCCCCCTGACGCGATCGCCGGAACCTAGGGAGTGGTGGGTATGGACCAGATTGAACGCCTGGCTGGATTATTGGTGGAATTCTACGAGCGGTTCTCCTCCTGGGAACTGGGGGTGGTCAAAGAGACAGGCCTCACCCTGCCCCAGATGCACACCCTGGAGATCCTGGGCGCGGCCGGCCAACTGCGCATGAAGGAACTGGCCGAGAAGATGGGCATCACCACCGGGGCCCTGACGGTGATGGTGGACCGCCTGGCGCGGGCGGGACTGGTGGCGCGCCAACCCAACCCGGAGGACCGCCGCTCCATCAGGGTGGCCCTCACCCCGGAGGGCGAGAAATACTTTGTGGAGCACCATCAGTTGCATCGCCAGCTCACCCAGGAGCTGGCCAACGCCCTGGAGCCCGAGGAGCTGAGCGCGTTGTTGGCCATCATCCCCAAGCTCAACCATAGCTTCTAAATGGGACCGTTGGGCCTGACGGGGCAACCAAGTTAATTATCAGCATTTTTGGCGTGTTGCGCCCAATGGGCCTTGTTGGAGGCAGCAGTGCGGGCCAAGGCCCGTCAACCCTGTTCTTTGGCTCGATTCGGCGGCCTTGCCGCCTCCGCCGACCAAATATATGCCTGAACCAAAATTCCAGGCAAAACTACAAAGAGCCAGAAACCAGGCGTTGGAACCGCAATGGATTGACCACCAACGCGCCGCTGGGCCACAGCCTGACCGGTATTTTCCCGCAGGCCGGCGGGGGCGCCGGGTTTAGTCGGTGGACAAGCTGCGCACCATGCGCAGGCTGTTGGGATGGTGCATCTCGCTGTCCATATCCACCGTGTGGCAGACCTTGCAGTTTTTATTGGCCCCCAGGGGCAAGGCGTTGCCCTGATATTGACGCGGTTGAATCACGTCCCGGTCGCGGCCATAGGGGTTTTGGGCCGGATACAGGGCGTGGGGGCTTCCGTGACAGGCGGGGCACTTCACCCCGGCCTCGTCGCCCCGCATCCGGTAGAGATCCTCCGCGCCCTTGGTCCAGCGGTTGAAGCCACTGGCCCCGGCCTCTGGGGCGGCGAACTCCCGGTGGCAATTCAGGCAATCCGGCTGGTTGACCCAAGGCGCGCGTGGTTTGACCTCGGCTTGGGCGGCCACGCTACGTGGTTGCAAGTGACGCATCAGCTCGGCCGCCTGGGGCTTGCCCGCCACTTGTTCGCCCTTGAGCAGGCCCAGGGCGTGATCCTCCAGGAAGCCATGGCAGTTGGTGCAGTCCTGACCCATCTGCACATGCAGTCCGCGAAGGCAGCGCGTGGGGCCTCCGGGCGAATCGGGGTGGCAGGCCTGGCAGGCCTCGGCCCCGCGCTGGAGTAGGTAGTTGGCGTGCCAGCCGTGCATGGCGGCGGAAAAGCTCAACCGCTTGCCATCGCCAGCCGCGCCCAGGGCCGGGTCGGCGTGACAGGAGGCGCAAAAGACCGGCTTGCCCGCCGCCACCTGGCGCTTGAAATCGGTGCGGTTGATGCGGTCGTGGGTGGCCAGGATGTCCTCGCCGGTGGGCGGCGCCAGGCCGGCGACGCCATCCACCCGCCAGCCCCCGCCGTGACAGTTGCGGCAGCCGATTTCGCTGGAAACCGGGGCCACGGCCTGGGTCCGGGCCAGCACTCGGCCGGTCTGTTTATCTTTGGCCTCGATGGTGAACAGCGGATAGGGGTTGAAGCCGCCGGCGTCGGGATAGGGCGAGACCGGGATGAACTTGGCCTCGTAAACCCCTAGCTTGTCATCATAATCCATGCTTCCGCCCAGGCCCTTGCCTGCCAACCCTACCCCGGGCGGCAGTTCCTGGCCGAAAATGGCCTTGGCGTATCGCCAGAAGGGCAGGTGTTGGGCCGGGTCGGAATGTCCCGGCTCCACCGCGTAGCTGATTTCCACCCCCTGGCTGATCAGCGCCGGGGTTTCGCCACGCTTGATGAGCTGGGCCTGGAGGGTGTTGGCCGGAGGCAGGATCAGCAGTTGCTGATCGCCGTCGGTCAGGCAATGCATGCCCAGGTCGTTCCAGCACAGCAGGACGTATTGGTCCTTCTCCGCGTCGAAGGGCGGTATCTCCAGGGGCAATTGCTTGCCCTTGAACTCGGCCGCCGGCTCATCCCGCTTGCCATGCAGATTTCGCACGATGTAGTCGGCCAGGGCCTGGCGCTCGGTCCGGTTGCCGGCAAAGGGCGGCATGTAGCCCAACAGCTTGCCCATGCCGTCCAGTTGCGAATCCAATCCGAAGCCGCCGTACTTGACGGTCAGGGGCAGGATGTCGTGCATCGGCCCACCCACCGAGTGGCAAGAGGAACAGAGCAGGTTGTACAGCTCGCGCCCGGCTTCTTGACGGTTTTCCGGCGTGATCTCTTTGTTCCGGCTCCAACGGGCCAGTTTCAGCACTCCTTGGGCCTGGGCTTCGGGCATCTGGGAGAGCAGCAGGCTGTTGGAGTACATGTGGCCATGGATGATGAAGGGCCGGCGGCCGGCCTCGCGGGCCCACTCGAAAGAGCCCATGTAGAACAAGCCGATGACCAGGAGCAAGGCCGCCAGAGGGACGCTGGCGGTGCGGGGCAAGCGCAGCACCATCAGCAGGCCGCCCAAGAACAGGGCCGCCGCCAGCCAGACGCCCACTCGCCCCACCGCGATCATCTCCGGATTGGCTCCCAGGAGCATGGCTCGCACCGGCTCCGGCAGCACCGCCAGACTCCACCAGCCCGCGGCCAGCATCAACAGGAACGGAAGCAGCAGCCAGGCCGCGCACCAACGCACCATCTTGGTGCGTAGGCCTGGTTCCTTTATGCGAACAGCGGTCAGAAATCCATAGACGCCGGCCAGGACCAGGGCCAGGAAGGTCCGGAACGCGGTGGAGGGGGCCAGCGAGGGGTTGAGGAAGCCCCGCCAGAAATCGCCGCCGGTCAGCCATCCACCGGGAGTCAGCATGAAGCTGATGATGCCATTGACCAAAAACAAAGATAGCCAGGCCGCGACGGCGTAGATCCACCCCACCAGCAGGTGCTTGCCGGGCGCCATCTTTCCGAAGGTGTAGTAGTAGACGAACAGGCTGACGATCTCCACCAGGAAGAAGACCCACTCCGTGGCCCAGGCGAAGACGAAGTCGTGAATCAGGATCGAGGTGGCCGACGGATGCAGCACCGAAATCACCAGCCAGATGCCCACTCCGGTCAACCCGCCGAAGACCATGGTCAAGAGCAAGAAGAACTTGGTGTGGCGGCGGGTGTAATCCAGCACCGCCGGGTCGTTGGTTCGCCGCGCCATGGTCTCGGTCAGAACCAGGAACAGGCCGCCGCCCACCGCGAAGTGAGCCACGTAGACATGAACCACCGCGATCAGGGCGATCAGCCAGCCGCCGCCCCAGGCATGGAGTTCCCAGACCGGATAGTTCATGGCCTAGGACTCCTTTCCCGCGCCGACGGCCAGGCGCAACAGCCAGAAGATCAGGATCGAACCGACGATCAGGGCCGCCAGGAAAACCAGGGCCGGTGATGCCTGGCCGGTGACGGTCAGGCTTTCCGGGTCGAAGAAGGGCTTTAAGTAGGCCGAACGCAAGAGATCGCGGGTGAGCGCCATCAGGACCACCGTGGCCATGGTCGCGGCCAGGGCCAGCGGCACCCGACTCTTGCTGGCCAGCACCAGGGCGGAGACCCCCATGGCCACTCCCAGCCAGAGCAGGGCGGTGTGCGGGCCGCTCCCTCCAAGGAACAGCAGCATGATCTCCTGAGGCAGGCTCAGCAGGAACCAGAGGCCAGCGGCCATCTGGGCCAGCGTCCCCCAGATGAACCAATCCAGGCCCACGCGAACCAACTCCTTGCCGCCCGTATCGCCTCGCCGGCGCCGCCAGGATCCCAGCCCCGCCAGCCCCAATCCTCCCACCGCCAGGGAGGCCAACACAAAATGCAGATAGCGCGGCCAGAGGGTGGGCTCGGCCAGGTTCCAGTGGGTGCCGTGGGGGTTGCCGAAATAGGCGGTCCAGGCCGGAGGCTTGAGCATCAGGGTCATGCTGTTGCTGAAAACAAAGGCCACCACCAGCAGGCAGAGCACCGCCAGCCCGATGACCAGGGTCCGGACCCAACCCAAGACCGCGAACTTGAAGTCATAGACATAGGCAGCGTAATAAGCGGCCATGGCCAAAAGGAAAATCGACAGCCACCAAGCGGCCATCACAACCGCGCTGGTATAGAGCAGGTTGCCATACAGCACCTGGAGAAACAAAAGTGGAGGCACGCCCAGGTTCACGGTCAGGGCTATGGTGAACGGCAGCTTCGCGGCGATGGCATGTTCGGGCGACAAAGCGCCTTGTTGGCCCGCGCCTTTCACGGCTTGCGCCAAGGCAATCATTGCCCCGCCCAGCATGACGTTCATGGCCAGCAGGTGCAAGATGAAGCTCGCCGAGAGCAACAAACGGAACCATCCCGCCGCGATCGGGATCGAATCGGCCGCCGGGATCAGGCCAGCTGGATCCATTTTGGCTCCCCCTTGTGTGTCTTGGAGCATTTGCGACGCCTTGACATGACCTTTAGTCTAGCATCCTTCACTTTTCAGAAAAACAAGGTCGTGGATTGCCTTCCGGCGGGCCGAAATTGATAATTATCGCGCTGGATCCGTCGCCAAGGCCGTTGTACTCTGGATGATAAGACGATTGTTGGAAGGACGGCTCGTTTCGAAACGGCTTAATGGATGCCACCGACCCCCAAGGTCGGCGAGAGGAGTGCGCCGATGCTGCAAAGTCTGGGAGCCAAACCCATGATGTTCCCCACTCCGGTCTGGGTGGTGGGAAGCTATGACGCCCAAGGCAAGCCCAACCTGATGACCGCCGCCTGGTGCGGCATCTGTTGTTCCAAACCGCCCTGCCTCAACGTCTCCCTGCGCAAGGCCACCTACAGCCATGGAAACATCATCGCCCGCAAGGCCTTCACCTTGAGCGCGCCATCCGTCTCCCAGGCTCGGGAGGCGGATTACGTCGGCATGGTCTCGGGCCGGGACCGGGACAAGTTCCAGGCCACCGGGTTAACCCCGCAGGCCAGCCAGGTGGTGGACGCCCCCTACGCGGCCGAGTTCCCCCTGGTGGCCGAATGTCGCCTGGCCCAGGTGGTGGAGCTGGGCCTGCACACCATGTTCGTGGGCGAGATCGTTGATCTCAAGGCCGATACCGCGGTCCTGGACGCCCAGGGCCGGCCCGACATGACCAAGCTGGCGCCCTTTGTCTTCGCCCCAGAGGTGCGGGAGTACTTCGCGGTGGGCCAATCCATCGGCAAGGCTTTCGCCATCGGCAAGTCCGTCTAGTTTTTCGCATGCCTGATCCGGCCGAGGCACCGGCCTTGGCCGGACCAGGATGTCTGCTGGGAGGCGGTCCCTCAAGCGGCCCACGCCCGCCGACGGCCAGCAATCTTTCCATCCAATCAGCTTGGTGGACCACGGTGGGTTGTCTCGATGGCGGCCCGCCGGCCTTTCGCCACCAGCTATCACCGCATAGTTTTTTGGCCTTGACTAGTGAAACGCCATTTCAATAGAATCTTGACTGACCGTCCAGTCAGCGGAGCGAAGCATGCCCAAAGAGACCTTCAACCTGATCTCGGATGAGAAACGCGCCCGTGTCCTGGATCAGGCCGCCAAACTTTTCGCCGAGCGCGGCCTAAACCAGACCGACATGGCCGAGTTGGCCGCTCGGGCCGGCGTGGCCAAGGGCTCGCTATACAACTACTTCAAATCAAAAGATGAGCTGTATTTCCACGTCTGCCGCCACGCCCTGGCGCGCTCGCGGGAGGCGGTCTATGGCGGCATCGATCCGGGCTGGGACATCTTCCAGCAGGTGGAGCACATCTTCCGCAGCGGGGTGGCCTTCGCCCTGGAGCACCCGGAATACGTCTCGTTGTACCTGAACATCTCCAGCGCGGGCATGGAGCGATTCGCTCAGAAGATCTCGCGCAGCGTGGAGAAATACACGGCCAATCACCTCAAGCGCCAGATCAAGAAGAGCATCAAGCAAGGTCTGGTCAGGCCCGACCTGGATGTAAACCTCACCGCGTTTTTGATCAACAGCGTCTACATCATTTTCATGGTGTCCCTGGTGTCGCCCCACTTCAAGATCCGCATGGCCGAATACCTGGACATCAAGGGCGCCCTGGACGGCGAGTCCATCGAGGACCGCCTGACCCGCACCATAAACCTCATCCACGGTTTCCTGAAGCCAGGCCATGGCCAACAGCCGGTCCCGGCCCCCACACCGCGCGCAACCAGGCAGAGGAGGAAGTAAGGTGTCCCAGACCACCGGCGGTGCAATCCTGAGCCAGATGCTGAAGCAGGAAGGCGTGGAACGCGTCTTCGGCATCATCGACGGCACTTACACCCAACTCTTCGTGAACTTCGCCCCCAACGGCATCCGTTTGATCACCCCACGCCACGAGACCATCGCCGTGCACATGGCCGGGGCCTACGCCCGCCTGACCGGCAAGCTGGGAGTCTGCATCGCCTCCAACGGTCCGGGGGTGGCCAACGCCCTTTCGGGCGTGGCGGTGGAGCAGGCCGAGGGCAACCGGGTGCTTTTGATCACCAGCTCCCGCCGGCCCAACATCTCCTATCCCGACCGGGGCGGAGCCTACCAGATCTTCGATCAGGTGGGTGTCATCGGCAAAATGGCCAAATGGTCGGCCTGGGCCAGCAGCTTCGACCGCATCCCGGAGCTGATGCGCCAAGCCCTGCGCCAGTGCTACTGCGGCCGTCCCGGCGTGGTTCATCTGGACGTGCCCGAGACTCTGTTCAACGGCAAGACCGACGAGCCCCCGATCTGGCAGGCTCACCAGTACCGCCGCCAGGACCCCATCCACCCCGCGCCGGACCTGGTGGAGCGCGCGGCGGCCATGCTCGCCCAGGCCAAACTGCCCCTGATCCACGCCGGCAGCGGCGTCATCCACGCCGACGCCTGCGGGGAGCTGGCCGAGTTGGCCCACCTGCTCCACGCCCCGGTCACCACCTCCTGGGCGGCGCGGGGGGCGCTGGCCGAGACCGATCCCCTGGCCTGGCCCATGGTGCACATCGTGGCCTGCAACGAGCTGCGCAACCAGGCCGACGCGGTGTTGTGCCTGGGCGCGCGCCTGGGCGAAACCGATTGGTGGGGCAAGGCCCCCAACTGGGCCCTGCCCGCCAACCAAAAGATGATCCAGGTGGACCTCGACGAGACCGCCCTGGGCCGCACTCGCCGGGTGGACCTGGCGGTGCAGGCCGACATCAGGGTCTTCCTGCGCCAGCTGATCGCCGCGCTGGGCGAGGTCAAGGCCAGTCCCGCCCGGCGCGAACTGGTGGCCAAGCTGGCTCAGACCCGCGACGCGGACCGGGCCAAGCTGGACGAGCGCCTCAAGGACCGCGGTTCACCTATGCTCACCGGGCATGTGGCCCGCATCTGCGCCGAGTTCTTCCCGCCCGAGGCGGTGGCGGTCTTCGACGGCGGCAACTGCGCTGTCTGGGCCAATTTCTTCCACCAGGTCAAGGTTCCCAACACCCTGCTGACCACCAACCACATGGGCCATCTCGGCGCGGGCGTGGGCCAGGCCCTGGGGGCGGCGGTGGCCCGGCCAGACCATCCGGTCTACTGCATCATCGGCGACGGGGCCATGGGTTTCCATCCCCAGGAGATCGAGACCGCCGTGCGCAACAACCTCAAGCCCATCTTCCTGGTCTGCGCCGACCGCCAGTGGGGCATGGTCAAGATCAACCAGAGCTTCATGCTCAAGCCTTGGAAGATGATGCTGAAAAAGACCCTGGACCCGGGCGAGACGGTGAACACCGAGTTGGGCGAGATCCAGTGGGACAAGCTGGCCGAGGCCATGGGCGGACATGGCGAGCGGGTATCCTCGCCCGACGAACTCAGGCCGGCCCTGGAGCGCTGCCAGGCCGCGGGCAAGTGTTCGGTGATTCAGGTGGACGTGGACCCGGTCAAGCACATGTGGGTTCCGGGCCTGCTCCATTTCAAAAAGATGCACCAGGAGCCCAAGGGGAGGTGACATGGACACGACGGCGGTCGACCAAATCCGGCTGCACTTCAACCCTTCGGGCTTGATGTCGCTGAACATCGTCATCGGCTTGATGATGTTCGGCATGTCCTTGGATCTGAAGCTCGAAGACTTCAAGCGGATCCTACGCTTGCCCAAGGCTCCGGTGGTGGGTCTCATCGCTCAGTTCGTGCTATTGCCCATGTTCACCTTTCTCCTGACCATGGTGGTAAGGCCGCACCCATCCATGGCCCTGGGGATGATCCTCATCGGCTCCTGCCCGGGAGGCAATCTCTCGAACCTGATGACCTATCTGGCCAAGGGCAACACCGCCCTGTCCATCTCCATGACCGCGGTCTCCACCGCCATCGCGGTGATCATGACGCCTTTGAATCTGTCGATCTGGGGGGCGCTCAATCCCGACACCGCCCCCATCTTGCGCGCCGTCAGCCTGGATCCGATGGACGTTTTCGAGACCATCTTCTTCATCCTGGGAGTGCCCCTGGCCTGCGGGCTCACGGTTTCGCGGATCTGGCCGCGCCTGGTGGAGCGGGTTCGCGGTCCCTTCAAGATCTTCGCCCTCTTCGTCTTTATCGGGGTGGTGGCCCTGGCCCTGAGCGCCAATTGGGACATCTTCCTCAACGTCATCGGCCTGGTGGTTTTCGTGGTCATGCTCCACAACGCCCTAGCCCTGATGGTGGGCTATGGCGCGGGACGGGTGATGGGTCTGGCTCCGGCCGACACGCGGGCCGTCACCATCGAGGTCGGCATCCAGAACTCGGCCCTGGGTTTGATCCTGACCTTCAACTTCTTCGACGGCCTGGGCGGCATGGCCATCATCGCCGCCTGGTGGGGCATCTGGCACATCATCTCCGGGCTGACGGTTTCCCTATATTGGTCTCGCCGGCCGCCCCAGGTCCAGATCGTGGAGCTGGCGCAATGAGCACTTCATCCAACTCCAACACCGGCATCCTGATCACCGGCGCGGGCGGCTACCTGGGGCGTCTGACCGTGGCCGCCCTGGCCAGCCAGGCCGCCCGCAGAGGGCGCATCACCGCCCTGGACTTGCGCCTGCCCGAACCCGGCCAGCGCCTCCCCGGGGTGGAGTACCTCCAGGGCGACATCCGCGACCCCGGCCTGGCCGCCATCCTGCGACAACAAGAGGTGGGAACCCTGGTCCACCTGGCGGCGGTGGTCAATCCCGGGCCCAAGCCCGACCGCGCTTTTCTCCACGCGGTGGAGGTGGAAGGCACCCGCAACGTCCTGGAAGCCTGCCTGGCCGCTGGGGTGCGGCATTTCGTCTACACCAGCAGCGGCGCGGCCTATGGCTATTATCCCGACAATCCGGCCTGGATCGACGAAACCGACGCCATCCGAGGCAATGTGGAGTTCGCCTACGCCGACCACAAGCGCCAGGTGGAGGAGATGCTGGCCCAATGGCGCGAACGACACCCCGAGCTGCGCCAACTGATCTTGCGCCCTGGCACCATCCTGGGTGCCACCGCCAACAACCAGATCACCGCCCTGTTCGACAAGAAATTCGTGCTGGGCGTGGCCGGCTCGGACAGCCCCTTCGTCTTCATCTGGGACCAGGACGTGGTGGGCGCCATCGTCAAGGGAGTTCTTGAGAAAAGCGAGGGCATCTACAACCTGGCCGGAGACGGCGCGTTGACCATGCCCCAGATCGCCGCCATCCTGGGCAAGCCCTACCTGCCACTCCCGGCCTGGCTGCTAAAGGCCGCGCTGTGGCTCCTGGCCCGCCTGAAGCTGACCCAGTATGGCCCGGAGCAGGTCAACTTTCTGCGCTATCGGCCAGTGCTGAGCAACCGCCGATTGAAGGAGGAGTTCGGCTACATCCCCCAAAAAACCAGCCGTGAGGTTTTCGATTTCTTTCTGCGGCAGCGCGGTCATGCC
>JAIUYB010000037.1 GCA_020216625.1 Desulfarculus sp. | reverse complement strand
CACGCCGGGGCCAAGGTCTGGTGGGTGGACCCGATCCACTACATGGCCAAGCGTGCGTTTCGCATGATGAAAAAGCCGGTGCTGGGCTGCCGCCTGGCCGAGCCGGACGGGGTGTTGACTAGCGAGTTGCGGATCGAGCTGATCAACGGGAGCGTGATCGAGTTCCACAGCGCCGAGCGCGGCGACCGGATGCGGGGCGAGGGCGTGCACCGGGTACTGATGAACGAGGCCAGCCTGATCAAGGCGGCGGTGTGGGAGGAAATCCTGTACCCCATGCTGACCGACACCCAGGGCAGCGCGGCCTTCGCCCTGACGCCCAAGGGCACCGGCCATTGGACCTATCGGCTTTTCCTGCGCGGTCAATCCAGCAAACCCGAGGACCTGGACTACGGCAGCCTGCAACTGCCCACCACGGCGAACCCCCTGATCGCGGCCAAGTACGTCGAGGCGGCGCGGCGCGACCTGCCGGGCGACACCTTCCGGCAGGAGTACCTGGCCGAGTTCCTGGACGATGGCGCGGGGGTGTTCCGGAACATCAGGGCCTGTATCGCGGGCGAGCTGGACGGCCTCCACGACCTGCCGTTGCTCGGCCCCTACGTGGGCGGCTTGGACCTGGCCAAGCACCAGGACTACACGGTGCTGTCGATCCTGGACCGGACGGGGCATCTCTGCTGGCATGAGCGCTTCCAGCGCCTGGACTGGCCCACGGCCAAGGCGCGGATCATCGAGGCGGCCCGCCGCTACCGGGCGCGGCTGGTGGTGGATCGCTCGGGGGTGGGCGACGTGGTGGTGGACGATCTGCGGGCGGCCGGGGTGGAGGTGGACGAATTTGTTTTCGGCAACGCCAGCAAGCAAGAGCTGGTGCAGGGGCTGATGGTGGCTCTGGAGCAAGGCCTGATCTCCTACCCCGACCTGCCGACGCTGATAACCGAGCTGAGCATTTTCGAATACCAGCGGCTGCCCTCGGGCGCGGTGCGTTACCAGGCCCCGGAGGGTGCGCACGACGACGAGGTGATGGCCCTGGCCCTGGCCACGCTGGGTTATCGGGACAGCCTGCGCGGGACCCGAACGGATGGGCTCTTGGGCCAGACCAGCGTGGATGATTTGATCGCCAGAGCGGCATAGGGAGGCAGGCATGAGGCGCGAGCCCGCAACGGGAGCTGGCGAGGACCGGAGACAGGACCAACCCACCCGACCCGATTTGGCCAGCGGGGGCCACCCCGCAGCGAGGGCGGCATGAACTGGAGCATCAAAAGACACCCCAGCGATCACCCCCACCAGGCCACGCTGAATCTGGAGGGCCGGGAAATCGCCCTGGCCCGGGTCTGGGCAGGGCTGGTCTGGCCCGAGGAAGCGGCGGGGCATCTGCTGGTGGCGGGACAGGCCCAGGCTGGCGGTCATGCCTACCTGCTGCACGAGGTGCGGGCCGCGTCCTGGCCGGAGTTGGTGCGCAAGGCGGCCGAGGCTCGGCGGGCGCTGGGCGTCTCGCGGTATCTCGACCAAGGCGGGGAGCTGGCCAAGGCCTATCGCGACCGGGGCAACCGCCTGGCGCGGGAGGAAGCCCTGACCGAATTGGAGCCCTGGGGCGAGCGCCACGCGCTGTGCTTCACGGATGCGCCCCACCAGACCACGCCGCGTTTCCTGGCGGGGCTGGCCCAGGACTGGCTAAGCCGGAAGGGCCTGACCATCCTGCCGGAGCTATCGCTGACCATCGCGGAGCTGAAGCAGGCCCAGGGCCTGGGGCCGGGAGAAGTGGCGGCGCGGCTGGATGAGCTGCCGGCCCTGCGGGCAATGCTGATGATCCTGGCCGGGTTCGACGCCTGGCAGATGGCGGCGGACAGCGGCGGGCAAAAGCTGTGGCTGGAGCCCATGGACGAAGTGGCGGGGTTCTGATGGCCAAGCCAGCCAAGATCAAGCCGGAGCTGAAAGCCGAAGTCCAGGCCTACCTGCTGGGCGAGCTGGCCGAGGCCAAGCGTTTCGACCAGAACCGGGCCAAGGATCGCGAGTACGCGGACCAGCTTTTGCGCGGCCAGCGTCTGGGCGAGGTGCCCAAGGGCGATCCCCAGGTGGTCAGCACCGACGCGGCCGATGCCATCGAAAGCGTTCTGCCCGACATCCTGGAAATCTTCAACGGCGGCGATGACCCGGTGACCATCAAGCCCCGGACGGTCAAGAGCCGGGACGCGGCCCGGCGCATGGCCGAGCTGATCCGCTACCAGCTCGCCCACCAGCTACCGTGGTTCAAGGTGCAGTACACCTGGTGCAAGGACGCCCTGGCCTATCGCAACGGTTATTTGCAGTGGGGCTGGGAATTCCGCTATCGCTGGCTGGAGAGCGAGTATGAGCGGCTGCAAACCAGGGACCTGGAGGAGATTTTGTGGGACGGGGGCGAGGTCCTGGAGCAAGGCCAGCCCTGGGTCTGGAACGGGCGGCAGGTGGGCTGGCTGGGCTGCCGGGTCCGCGAGCGGGTGATCATCAAAAATCAACCCCTGGTCAAGCCCATCCCCCCCGGCGCGTTCCTGATGAGCCCTGGAGCCAGCGACATCGAAGACGCGCCCTTTGCTGCGGTGCGGGACTATCCGGCCTTCCATCGTGTCAAACAGGATGCGGCCTCTCTGGGCTACGACCTGGAGGGTATCAGGCCGGGGGCGATCTCCAGCGACGACGAGACGGCGGCGCGGCTGGCCGAGCGGGGGCGCGAGGACTGGCTTGGCTCCAGCGCCGATGATCCCGAGCGGGGCCGGGTCGAGCGCCACGTCTGCTGGTTCCATTGGGACCTGGACGAAGATGGCGAGCTGGAGCCGGCCATGGCCACGCTGATCAATGACAAGCTGGTCAGCCTCGGTCCCAACCCCTACCAAACCACGCCGGTGATCAGCATCAGCCCGATCCTGGACACCCACCAGCACGAAGGCGTCAGCCTGATCGACAAGGTGAAGGAGTTCCAGCACATCAAGACGGCCTTGTATCGGGCGGTGATCAAGATGATCCGCTTCGCCACCGGGCCGCAGAACCTGGTGGAGCGCGACGCTGGCGTGGATCTCAACAGCCTGCTTCGCGGTCAGCCTTTCAGCGTGGTCCACGTCGACGCCGGCAAGCTGGGCGCGGTCAAGCCCCTGGAGCGCCCGGGGATGCCGGCCGAGGTACGCTGGTTCGCCGAATGGATCGAATCCCTGAAGGAGCAACGGTTGGGCGTGACCCGGCTGAACCAGGGCCTGGAGGGCAAGAGCCTCAACGACACCGCGCGGGGCATGTTGAGCCTGATGGCCAAGGCCGACAAGCGGATTCGGCTGATCGCCCGGCTGTTCGCGGAAATGGGCTACAAGCCGCTGTTCCGCGCCCTGATCAAGCTGAATCAGGAGTTCATCGACCGCGACCTGGTGGTGGCCCTGACGGCAGAGGCGGAGGAGGACACGGTTTTCACCCCGGATGAGTTGGGCGGGGACTTCGACCTGATCGTCAACGTGGGCTTGGGCAACAGCGACAAGGCCCTGACCGTGCAGCAGGGACAGCAGCTCCTGCAAATCCTGACTGGGCTTAGCCAGGCCCCGGGCGGGGCGGCCATGGTCACCCCCCAGAACATCTACCAACTGATCAAGACCATCATCGACGCCATGGGCTGGCAGTCGGGCCTGATCATCACCGACCCGGACCAGGGAGGCGAGGCCAATGGACGCGGCGGAATTCAGCCGGCAGCGGGAGGAATTGCAATCCCTGGTGGCGCGGGGGCAGCGGGCGGCGGCCTTCCTGGACAGCCCGGGGGCGCGGGAGTTCCTGGAGCCCTACCCCCTGGCGCGGCGCCTGGAGCTGTTGGAGCGGTTCAAGGCGTTGGCGTCGCTTGAGCCGGAGAGGTTCGGCTTCGCGGCTCTGGCCATCAAGGCCGGCCTGGAGGAGGCGGACAACCTGGTGAAACACCTGCGTGGCATTGTCCAGGCCGGCCAGACGGCGGCCTACGAGCTTAGCCAGCTCCTGGCGGTGGTGGGCGAGGCCGAGGAAGACCAGGACGGGCGGGGATGAATCCCGCCCCCACGAAAACCAAGCAAACGAACGGGCGCGGCGAGGCCCGACGCCTCCAGCCCACTTAACCCCAAGCACTGGAGAACCCCATGACCCCCCCCGCGACCAACCCGGCCCCGGACGCCCCGGCCAACCCGCCCCAGGCGGGAGCCGACGCCCGGGAAATCGGGAGTCGGCCCAGCATCGACGAGAACACCCTCGTCTACCTGCCCCACCCCGGACTCGACGATGACGAGCAACCGGCTGGTGGGCGGGAAACCCCGGCCCCAACCGGCCAGACCCAACCCCCGGAGCGGTCCGCCGCCAACCGGGAGGGTGAGGCCGGCCAGGGCCAGTCCCAGACCGGAGCCGATGGCGATCAGGCAGCGACCAAGCCCTACAAGGTGATCAAGTACAAGGGCCGGGAAGTCGCCATCGAAAGCGAGGAAAAGCTCAACGAGCTGGTCGGGCAAGGCTTTGACTACACGGTCAAGACCCAGATGCTCGCTCCCTATCTGAACGACCTGAAGGCCCTGGCCCGGCTGCGCTCCACGCCCGAGGGCGCGGCGCGGCTGGAAGCCATCATGCGGGGCGAGGACCAGGGGGCCAATCCCACTGGCCAGACGGGCGGCGCGGGCCGGCCACCGGACCCGGCCAAGCTGCCGGAAATCTACGTGCGCGATGCCATGGGCAACGTGGTCTATGGCGAAGACGGCCAGCCGGTCAAGGCTGATCCGACCTTTGTCCACGCGGTGCGAGACATGCTCCAGGCCCTGGGCTTTGACCAGCCAGGCCAGGCGGGGCAGGGCAGGGGCCAGGCCCCGGGCATCCCGCCGGAGCTGGCCCCCCTGGTGACGGAGCGGCAGGTGGCGCAGGTGGAAGCCTACGTCAGGCAGAACTTCAACCGCGATGACTTTCGGGCCGCGATCCCGGCCATCCAGCAAACCATGCTGGCCAGCGGCATCACCCCGGGCGACCCCCGGGACAATCCCGACACCTGGTTGAACATCTACACCCACCTGGCCCTGACTGGCGGCATTCCGGCCCCGGTCGGTGGCCAGGCGAGCGGCGGCGCGGGCGGCCAGGGGACCCCCCCGCCCAGCGTCCGCCGGGAAAACAAAAGCGCGGCCAAGGATGCGGGGCGAGTCCCCGCCGGCCAGTACAACCAATCCCCGGGGCGGGAGCTTGACGCGGCCATCGCCAGGGCCAAGGAGCACGGGCGCTTACAGGACTGGGAGAAGGTCGTGGGCATGGTGATTACGCACCCGGATTTGGAAATGGAGTGACATCGCCATGGCGGTTTTGCAGACCTATCAGGTGCAAACCAACGCCGAGGACCTCTCGGAGATCATCACCAACATCACCCCCGACGACACCCCCCTGCTCTCCAGCCTGGCCAGCACCAAGGCCTACAACACCCTGCACGAAACCCAGCAGGACAGCCTCCAGGTGCCAACCGGGGACGACAGCGCCTATGTGGAAGGCGCGGACTTCACTGCCGAGGATCACGTGGTGCCGGAGCGGGTGCCCACCTACACCCAAATCCTGAAAAAGCACGTGCACGTCAGCGACACCCAGCTGGCGGTGCGCACCGTGGGCATCAAGGACCTTTACGCCTACGAGACTACCAAGAAGATGAAAGAGCTGGCCATGGCCATCGAGTGGGCCGGAATCAACGGCACCGGCAACAGCGGAGCCAGCGGCCAGCCGCGTCGCATGAAGGGCTTTTTGGCCAACATCACCACCAACCATCTGAGCGGCACCGGCACCGGCGGGAGCGTGCTTACTGAAGGCATGTTCAACGATCTTTTGCAGGCCATCTGGAGCAACGGCGGCAAAAACCAGAGCATGTACTGCGGCGGCGAGTTGAAGCGCCAGATCAGCGGCTTCACGGCCAGCACCACCAAGACCATCGACGCCAACAAGAAGACCGCCGTCGCGGCCCTGGATGTGTACGAGTCCGATTTCGGCAGGGTGGAACTGTTCGCCCACCGCTACATGCCGGCCAAGACCCTGATGGTGATCCAGAACGATCTGTGGGCCTGGGCCTGGCTGCGCAAGACCAAGCACACCCCCCTGGCCAAAATGGGCGACTCCACCCGGGGCCAGATCGTGGCGGAAGTGGCCCTGGAGTCGCGCCAGGAGAAGGGCAACGGCAAGTACACCAACGTGATTCGTGGCGTCGCCTAGGATCGGACAGGGGCAACGAGCATGCGGGTGATCAACACGGCGGGTGAATTGATCTACGCCGATCGCGACTGCCAGGTGGAACGCCATCAGGGCGGAAGGCTGGTCATAACCCATGTGCGCGACATCGAGCCGGTGATGGCGGAAGTGGCGCGGCGGCGCGCGGAAGGCAACAACGGCTTCAGCAAGGGGCGCACCCTGCGTTACCTGGGCTCGTTGCCCCTGTCCACTCTGTTGGCCCGGCCTGAGCTGGCCGACCCCAACGAGCTGAAGAAATACCTGCGCGCGCACCCCCGGCTGCGCGCGGTGGCGGCCACGAGCTTCTAGGGAGGCCCCATGCTGCGCGCGTACTTTCAGGCCAACGGCCACGACGGCTGCACCTGGTACCGGTTGTTGCAGCCCGGCCGGGCGCTGATCCAGGCCGGGCTGGCCAGGGTGGCCCTCAGCCTGCCCGGGGAAAGCCCGGATAAGAAGGCGGCCGACTTGGACCGGTGCGAGGTGGTGTTCCTGGGCCGCGTTTTCGGCCAGGCCCTGCTGCGGCTGGTGCGGGAGCTGCACGAATGCGGCAAGGCCGTGGTCTACGATGCCGATGATGACTACTTCAACATCAGCCCCCTTAACCAGGCCTACGCCGGCCTGGGCCTGGAGGAAGTGCAGCTTGAGCTGCCCGACGGCAGGCGGGAAATGCTCTGGGCGGACCTGGCCAAGGCCGACCAATACCCCGGCCTGCCGGCAGGGCGCTTGATCGACCTGGCCGAGAACCAGGCCAACGCGGCGGCCCTGCGAGCGGCCTTGGCCGAGGTGGACGCGATCACAGTGACCACCGAGGAACTGGCCCAGGCCTACCGAGGTTATGGCCCGCCGGTGATCATCTGCCCCAACTGCATCGACTTCGAGCTATGGCAACCCCTGCCCTTGCACCACGACCGTAACCGGTTCCTGGTGGGCTGGGCTGGCGGTTCCAGCCACTACGAGGATTTGACCCTGATTCGACCGGCCTTGGCCGAAGCCATGGAGAACGAGCCGCGCATGACGCTCTCCTTGCAAGGGGCCTATCCCCCGGCCATCTTGCGGGGGCTGGACCCGGAGCGGGTGCGCACCCATGGTTGGACCCATCCCGAGGCCCACCCCTGGAGGTCGGCGGCCCTGGCCCCGGACCTGGCGGTGATCCCGCTGGTGGACAACGCTTTCAACCGGCGCAAAAGCCCCATCAAGTGGCTCGAATACGCCGCTCTGGGGGTGCCAGCCATCTGCTCGGACCTGCCGCCCTATAGCCCGGTGGTGGTGCATGGCGTCAACGGTCTGTTGGCCCGGAACACGGACGAATGGGTGTTGATGCTGTTGGAGCTGGCGGCCGACCCCATCGGCCGGGCCAAGCTGGGAGGGCGCGCCCTGGAGACGGCCCGGGCCTGCTATGACCAGCGGACCAATGCGCCGCTTTGGCTCCAGGCCTTGGAAACCGCCCTGGATCGCCACCAGCGCGGGGCGGCCCGCCAATCCGGTCTGCGGCAGGTGGCCCCATGACCGGGATGGAGCTGGCCAACGCGGCGGCGGCGGACCTGCGGGACCGGGCGCACACCCAATACCCACTAAGCGAGATGCTGGCGTATCTCAAGCGGGCGGCGCGTTTGCTGACCAACGAGCTGGCGGCCATAGGCCACCCCCTAGCTTGCAAGATCGTGGAAAGCGGAACCGCCGACTGGCCGGCCACGGTGCAGGCGGGGCAATCGGGCGTCGTCCTGCCGCTGGATTACCTGCGCACGGTGAGCCTGTGGGTCAAGGGCCGGGAGTCGGAAGGCGCGTTGGGTCTGATCGCCCCGGCCCAGCGTCTGAGCCTGAGCGGCAGCATCCCAGCGGGTTATTACCTGCTGGGAGGGGCGGTGGGGGCCTCGACCCTGCATCTCGCACCGACACCGGCCGAGGCCCTGACCTTGGTCCTGCACTACGCGGCGCGGCCGGCCTGGTGCCAGCTGCCGGAGCCGGCCAACGAAACCGAGGCGGGCGAGCAACTGAGCCAGGAGGTTCCCTACTCGCAAATCTTTGGCGAGGCCATGCGCCAGTTCGTCAGCCTGTCCTGCGCCAACCGCAACGAGTACGACACCACGGTGGAGCAAGGCTTGTGGAAGCTCTGCCGGGTCCAGGCCCACCAATTGGCGGCCCAGGACAACCTGCAAGCCTGGGACATGGGCGCGGCCTCGCTGGGCGTCGATTCGGGCTGGGGTGGGCGATGAGGATTGGCATGAAACATACGGCCCCGACGGGAGCTTGCGCGGCCCGCAAGGCAACGGTGGCCATCCGACCCGTATCTGCCCATCGGGGGTCGCCCCGATGAGGGCGAATAGCAAACAGCGGGCGGTGAAGGTGGTGAACTTCCTGCCGGCGGGCGGCATCTGCACCACGGTCAAGCCTTGGCTGTTGCCGGCCAACAAGCTGGAGCTGGCCTTGAACGTGATGCTGATCGCCAGCCTGGCCAGCGAGAATCGCCTGACCCTGCGGGCGCGGACCCGGCCCGGGACGCGGCGAATCTCGGCCGCGCCCCTGCCGAATGGCGAGCAAATCCGCGCCCACCTGCGCCTGCTGGACACTGACTATCTGGCCAGTGACGCGGCCCTGTACCGGTTGGACGCGGCGGGATTGCCGGTGCTGGTGGGCGCGGTGGCCGAGGCCCCAAGCCTGGTGGCCTATCGCGGCTATGGCTTGGTGCTGGATGGCGGCCATCTGAAGAGCGTGGACCCGGCCAGAGATCATGCCTATGGCGTGGTCTGGGACACCGGTGGGCTGATGCACAGCACCCTGGATCAAGCCCCGGCCGGGTTTACCAGCTTGCACGCGGGCGGGATAACCCGGGCCGGGATCAAGCTGACCCTGCCGAGCTGGGGGCCTGGCACCATCGCCCTGGACAGCCTCATGGCGGTTTTGACCAAGCTGGGCGCGCCCACCGGCAACCTGGTAGCAACCATTTACGATGCCAACGGTGTGCTCCTGGCCACCAGCGCGGCCCTGGATGTGGCCGAGCTGCCAACCGAGACGGCGGCCAGCCTTCACCAGACCTTGAACTTCGCCAGCGGCGCGCCCACCAGCGCTGGGCAGACCATCATCGCGGCGGTGGAATACAACGGCGGGAACGCCAGCAACTGCGTCCGATTGCACCACGCCGCCAGCGATGGGATCGGCCGCCTGGTGACCCACGCTGGGACCTGGTCCACGGTGGACGCCAGCAAGGACCCGCTGGTGGCCCTGGGGCCGGGGCTCGCGCCCAAGGCTCGGGTGGGTGCGGTCAAGGCCGAGCGGCTTTTTTTGGGAGGGGGCGGCGACACGGCCGAGGAAAGAAGCCGCCTGCACTACTGCCAGGCCCTGGACTTGTACAACTGGGGCGGTCAGCTCTATCAGGGCGGCGCGGCCGGCTGGGTGGGGGTGGCCCGCCACGACGGCGGGAGCATCAATGGCATCGCGCGGTACTTTGAAGACCTCTACGTCAGCAAGTCTGGCGGGGGCGAGCAATCCTTGCACGTGGTGACCGGCACCATTCCTGGCCTCAGCTCCGAGGGCGGGGACATGAAGGTGACGCCAGTTTTTCACCACGAGGGGGCGGTCAGCGGCCGGACCCTGGTGGAGGTGGGCAACAACCTGCTGTTTCTCTCGGCGGACGCGGTGCTGGCGGTGGAGGCCATCCCGGGCGGGGGCTTCGGCAACCTGCGCAAGTTCCCCCAATCGCGCGACGTGGCCAACCTGATCGCCGGCCAGGCGGACGCGCAAGCCTTCGCGGTCTACGACCGGGAGCGGGACCAGTATTGGCTGCAACTGTCCGGCCAGAATCAAACCCTGGTCTATCACGACCTGGCCAAGGCCTGGACTGCCTACCAATGGGCTGGATTCGCGCCAACCTGCTTCAGCCACCAGGACGGGCGGACCTTCATCGGCGCTGGCGGCCAGCTTTACGCGATGGACGACGCGGTGGCCAGCCATGACGGCTATCGCGACGTGGACAACACCGGCCAGGCCTTTGCATCCGAGGTCTGGGGGCCGATGTTGGACCTGGGCGCGGGCTGGCTGGACAAGGAATTCAAGCTGCTGGCCTATGAACTTTCGGCCCGGTTGGGGGCCAGCGGCAAGGTTGAATTCAGGCTGCGGAGCGATTCTGGCCACCTAGCCACCCTGGATCTATCGCATGCCTTCCTCCTGCCTTTGGACCCTGACGTGACGGTGGGCGAGCTGGACGGGCTGAGCGTCGGCGAAGGGATCTACCCGGTGGGTGGCCAGGCTGACTTGCTGGCTGGGCATCCACTGAACTTCAACGCCAACGCCTGTCAGGTGCGGTTGACCCTGTATCCCGGCGGAGCGCCGGTTCACCTGGGGCCGGTGAACCTGACCCTGGCTATCCTGGGAAGGAGCTAGCATGGCCGGCACTTTCAACGACCAGACCAGCCTGCGCGCGGCGCTTTATACCCTGCTGGCCAATGACGGCGAGTTGTTCAACCAAATCATGGAGGCCGAGGTGCTGGCCAGCGAATGGTTGGGCACCTCCTGGTCGCCGGCCTATGTGAGCCCCGCCAGCTTCAGCCTGCCAGTGGACCTGACGGACGCCTATCTCCCGGGCCGGGCGGTGCGCCTGCATCTAGCCACGGGTCACGTGGTGGCCCATGTGGTTTCGGCCAGCTTTTCGCCCGAGACCGGGCTGACCACGGTTGTGCTGGATCGCCAGTGCCTGGACACCAGTCTGGACGAGGCCCGGGTGGGGGTGCTGAGCCCGGGCGGTGCGGTCCCTTCTGATCTCGCCAGCAAGGCCTGGTCCCTGGCCCAGCCCCGGGCCGTGGCCGGCCTGCTGGCCGACCCGGTGAGCGCCGAGTCCGCCCGCACCGACTCCGATCTGGGGGTGGTGCGCTTCACCAACTCCGGCGCGCGGGGCTGGGGGCACTTCGCGGCCTGGCTGGGGGGCGTGGCCTGGCGGATCAAGTTGGAGGCCATGATGAGCACCG
>JAIUYB010000036.1 GCA_020216625.1 Desulfarculus sp. | reverse complement strand
TCCACCAGGCCGGTCTGGGCGAACAGGCGGTCGTAGTCGGCGGCGTTGGCCCGGCGGGCGTCGCTCCAAGCGGCCAGGTGGGGCAGCTTGGCCATCACCACCGCGGCCTGCACCGCGTCCAGGCGGAAATTGCCGCCCACGTGGATATGGCGGTACTTCTCGTCGGGGTGGGAGCCGTGGGTGCGCATGGAGCGCAGCTTGGCGGCCAGCTCGGGGTCGCGGCAGGTGATGAGCCCGCCGTCGCCGCCGGCCCCCAGGTTTTTGCTGGGGAAGAAGCTGAAGCAGCCGGTGTCGCCCAGGCAGCCGATGTTGCTTGCTCCCCCGTTTTTATGGGGATAAGCTGCGCCTATGGTTTGGGCCGCGTCCTCCACCACCGCCAGGCCGTGCTTTCGGGCCAGTTCCAGGAGGGGGTCCATGTCCGCGCATTGGCCAAACAGGTGCACCGGGACCATGGCCTTGGGTTTGGCCGGCAGGTCGTGGCGCGCCAGAAGGCGGGCCACCTGCTCCGGGTCCAGGTTGTAGGTGGCGGGGTCGATGTCGGCAAAGAGCGGCCGGGCCCCCAGGCGCACGATGGACCCGGCGGTGGCGAAGAAGGTGAAGGGCGTGGTGACCACGCCGTCGCCCGGGCCCACCCCCAAGGCCATCAGGGAGAGCAAGAGGGCGTCGGTGCCGGAGCTGACCCCCAGGGCGTAGGGCGCGCCCAGGTGGTCGGCCAGGGCTTTCTCCAGGTTGGCGACGTGGGGGCCCAGGATGAAGGCCTGCTCCTCGAAGACCCGGCCCACCGCCGCCATGACCTCGTCCTTGATGGTGGCGAACTGGGCCTTGAGGTCCAACAGGGGCACCGGAGATTGGTCGGCGGTCATGCTTCCTCCTTCGCGACCAGCGCGCCGACGGCGCGGCAACTCAGCCCGCACGCGAAACAAATCGCTCTTGGCAGGTATATCATGAAAGGCCATGAATTGCAGTCACAGCTTCGCGAGGTGGCCGAGCTGATCTGCGCCGCCGACCAGGTGGTGGCGCTGACCGGGGCCGGCATCAGCGTGGAGAGCGGCATCCCCGCCTTTCGCGGGGCTCAGGGTTTGTGGGAAAAATACGACCCCATGGAGTTCGCGGCCATCGACTCCTTCCTGGCCGACCCGGCCCGGGTCTGGAAGATGCTCCTGGAGCTGGACCACCTGGTGCGCCAGGCCCAGCCCAACCCGGCCCATGACGCTCTGGCCAAATTGGAGAAAATGGGCAAGCTCAGCGCGGTGATCACCCAGAACATCGACGGCCTGCACCAGGCGGCCGGCAATCGCAACGTGATCGAGTTCCACGGCTCCGGGCGCCGTCTGCGCTGCCTGTCCTGCGGCCGCCAGATCTCGCGCCTGGAGGTGATCATGGATCCGCTGCCCCCGCGCTGCGCCTGCGGCGGGCTGGTCAAGCCGGACATCGTGTTTTTCGGCGAGCCGATCCCCGAGCGGGCGGCCATGACCGCCTTCACCCTGGCCAACAGTTGCCAGGTGATGCTGGTGATCGGCACCAGCGCGGTGGTGGCCCCGGCCAGCCACCTGCCCTTGCTGGCCAAGAGCGGCGGGGCCAAGGTGGTGGAGGTGAACCTGGAGCCCACCGCGCTCTCCCAGCGGGTCAGCGACTACGTCTTCCATTTCGGGGCCGGGGATCTGATGACCTGGCTGACCCAGGTGGTGGAGGACCTGATGGAGGAGCGGGGGGAGCAGGCGGGATGAGCCGGGTCCGGGAGGACGGCGGCCCCCTGCGGGTCTGCCACGTCATCACCACCACCGAGCGGGGGGGGGCCGAGACCCAGCTCCTGCGCCTGGTGGAGGCCCTGGGGCCGCCCCGGTATCAGCACCAGGTGGTCTGTCTGCGGCCGGAGGGCGAGCTGGCCGCGCCCTTGCGCGCGGCCGGGGCCGAGGTCACGGCCTTGAACCTGCGTCCCAGCCTGGGCGCGCTCCGGGGCGGGGCGCGGGCCTTGCGCCGAATCGTGGCCCAATCCCATCCCCACCTGGTGCAGACCTGGCTTTACCACGCCGACCTGCTGGGAGCCCTGGCGGTCTGGGACCGGCCCCTGGTCTGGGGCCTGCGCAACTCCGACCTGGATCTTTCGCGCCACGCCTGGACCACCCGGGCGGTGGCGCGGGCCTGCGCGCTCCTGTCCTGGCGGCCCTGGGTCATCGTGGCCAACTCCCAGGCCGGGGCCCTGTTGCACCAGAGCCTGGGTTATCCGGCCCAAAAGATGCTAATCATCCCCAACGGCTTTGACTGCGAGCGCTACCGGCCCGACCAGGCCCAGCGCGCCCGGCGGCGGGCGGAGCTGGGGCTGAGCGACGACATTCTGCTGGTGGGGATGGTGGCCCGCCTCGACCCGGCCAAGGACCACGCCGGTTTCCTGGACGCGGCCCGGGTGCTGGCCGGCCGGTTGCCCCGGGCGCGCTTCCTGCTCATCGGCAAGGGAGTCACCGCGGACAACCCGGCCTTGGCCGGCTGCGCCGCCCCGCCCCTGGCCGGGCGCTTTTTCCTGCTGGGCCCGCGCCAGGACGTGCCGGCCTGGCTCAACGCCCTGGATCTGTATCTGCAAAGCTCCTTGAGCGAAGGCATGCCCAACGCCCTGGGCGAGGCCATGGCCAGCGGGGTGCCCTGCGTGGCCACCGACGCCGGCGACACCCGAATCTTGTTGGGCGATTGCGGGCTGGTGACGCCCATCGGCCAGCCCTACGCCCTGGCCGAGGCCGCGGCTTTGGTGCTGGATTTGCCGGCGGCCCTGCGGGCCGGGCTGGGCGCCGAAGCCCGGGAAAGGGTGCGCAAGCATTTTTCGCTGGAGAGCATGGCCCGGGCCTTCGCCCGGCTCTATGGCGAGCTGAGCGGCACCACTTCCAGGCGATCCACCAGGGCCGCGCACTTGCGCTCCGGACAGGCGGACCAATAGAGCTCCAGCGAGTGCTGACCCCGAACGACCGGGCCCAAAAGGATCATCCGATTCGGATGGGTGGTCCACCACTCCTGACGATAGGTCATGGCGCCATCCAGGATGATGGTGATGTAGCCGGTTTGCCCCGGCTTGCCCACCACCACCAGCCCGGCCTCGCCGCCGGGGAAGAACAGCCGCCCCTGCAGCCGCCCGCCATCCATCAGCACCGCCCCCCGCACGGTGTTGGGATAGGCATACTCCACGTAAAGGCTGCCGCCGGAGATCCGCATCTGCTCGGCCTCCACGAAGGTCGGCGGCCAAAGCCGGGCCGCGCCCAGGCCGGCGGCCAGCAGCAACAGCAGGGCCAGGGCCAGGGCCGAGAGTTCGGTCCCGCTAAAGGCGGCGGGCGGCGGGCCGTTGGGGACGGCGGGCCGGTCGGGAGCGGCCGGGGCCTGCTCCCGGGCCAGGCGTCGCCAGGTGAACCAGGCCAGGCCGGCCACCATCACGGCCAGGGCCAGGGTCCAGGGCAGCAGCGCCGGGGAGCGGGTGAAGGTGCTGGGCAGCAGGTGGTGCAGGTCCAGGCCCAGGTTGTCCTGCAACCCCCGCAGCAGGGGGTTCACCCCAAGGGGCGGGGAGTAGCGGGCCTGGGCCACCAGGCAGGTCAGCCAGGAGTAGAGCAGGGTCAGGCTGGCCGGCAGACAGGCCAGGAGCCGCAGCCAAGGCCGCTCCAGGGCCGAGAGGGCCAGGCCCAAGAACAGGGCCAGGGGCGGCAGGGAGGCGGCCAGGAAACGAGCCGGACCGGCGAAGCCGCCATACCATTGGAACCAGCGGGTGTAGCAGAGCACCGCCAGATAGATGAGCAAGGGGACCAGGACCTGCAGGGCCGGCCGAAGGCGGAAGCGCAACCCGGCCGGAACCCCGGCCAGGGCCAAAACGAAAACCGGGGCCACCACCAGCAGGCCGAAGGTCTGGTCCAGGGCCAGGCCCCGCAGCAGGATCAGGGCCGGTTGCAGGGGATGGCCGGCCCGTTCCAGGTTCCAGCGCAGGATGTCCACCTGGCTCCAGACCCAGCCCGGCCACAATTCCCGGGGCAACCACAGGGCCATGGCTCCGGCGGCCAGCACCAGTCCCGCAGCCAAGGCCGCCACCACACCCCAGCCCAGACGGCGGGCCACGATCTGACAACCGCCCAGCAAGAGCAGACCCCCGGCCAGGGGCGCCAGCCGACCCTTGACCGCCACCATCAGCAACGCGCAGACCACCAGCCCGACGCCCCGACGCCAGGGGGCGTCCTCCAGGCGCAGCAGCAGGCGCAGACCCACCATCAGCAACAGCATGCCCACGGTGTCGGGAAAGACCTGCTGGCTGATCAGGAGCACCGGGGCCGATAGCAGGGTCAGGCCCGTGGCGGCGGCGGCCGGGCCGGGGCGCAGGCGGCACTCGGAGAGCCAGGCCAGGAGTTGGCCGGCGGTCAGCGCCAGGATCGCGGCCAGGAAAAGCAGCACCCCCAGACGCCCGCCCAGCCAATAGGCGGGCGCGATGAGCCAGGGGAAGACGCCGCCGGCGCTTTGGGCGGAAAACGCCAGCTCCGGCGACCAGCGCGCCCAATAGAACGACAGATATTCCTGGTCCCGGGCGGCCTGGGTCACGTCGCTGGTGGCGTGGCGGGCCAGGCTGTGGGCGAGGAGCAGGTAGCCCACCTCGTCGCTGGCCGAGGACAGGGCCTGGTGGCTCCAGCCGGCCAGCGGCCCCAAGAGGGCCAGGCCCACCAGGAAGACCGCCATCTGCCGGCGCGGACCCAACCCTTCCCCCGGCTCCACGCCTTGGGACAGAAATCCGCGCCACAACACCCAGATCAGGAGCCCTCCCTTGGCCGCGGCCAGGCCCAGGTAGGCCAGGCCCAGGGCGGCCAGGCCGTTGCCCAGCTCCCGCCAGACCAGGGGCAGGGCCAGGAAGGCGGGCAGGGTCAGGTAGCTGTAGGCGTCCAGGCGCAGGGCGCGGCGGACCGGGCGGACCTCGGTTCGGGAGCCGGGCCAGAGGAAGACCAGCAGGTCCAGCACCAGGCTGGGCAGCCAGACCGCCAGGGCCGGGGCCAGGCTGACGAACAGGCGCAGGCCCTCCGGCCGCGCCACCGCCGCCAGGGCCCCTTCCTGGGCCCGGTCGGCCAAGCCCAGGTGCTCCCACATCAGCCAGATCAAGAGCGAACCCAGGCCGGAGGTCAACAGCCCCAGACCCAGATGCTGGCCCAACAGGGCCAACCCCGGCCATTGGTCGGTCGCGGTCTTCCCCGCCTGCAACGCTAACGCCTCCCGACGCCGCCAGGGGATGGGCGCGCCGCCAAGGGGCGCGCGGCCTCGACCCCGCCCCGGACCGGGCGGCGGTCGCGGGTCAGTTTAGCATAACCTGGCCGGAAACGACGCTATTCCGGGCTGGTGGCCGGTCCGAACTCGTAAAGGAAGGCCAGCTCCAGGCGGCGGTCCAGCTCGGGCAAGAGGCGCTCCTGGAGATGCGCCAAGAGCGGGGCCGGATCCGACAGGTGTTCGCCCAGCATGGTGGCGGCCAGGTGGGCGAAGGCCTCCAGGGGGTCGCCCTTCTCGCCATCCAGATACCAGTCCACCCGGTCCAGAAACTGGTGCAAGGGATCGGAGGGCTGGGCGTAGAGCTGGCTATAGCAGAGGCTGAAGCAGGGCAGCAGGAGACCACGCAAGAGCTCCGACAGCCCGGAGCGGCTCAAGGCCTCCTCGCGTCCCAGGCGCTCCAGGGCGTGCAGGGCCATGATCACCGGCAATTCGTCGGTCAAGACCTGGACCAGCTCGCGACGGCCCTTCTTACCCAGCGACCCGGCCGCCGCCGCCACCATGGCCGCCGCCTGCTCGGGGATGTCGCGGGAAAGCAGGCCGTAGATGCGCAGGCACAGGCGGTTCAGGCGCAGGAGCTGGGCCGGCTCCGGGGGCAGCGCCCCGCCCAGGTCGGGCAGGCGCAGGTTCTGGCGGTTTTCGCTCAAGCTCGGGTTCCCCATGCAGTGATAATAGGTGGGTCGGGTGAATCCAATCATATACCCCGCTCGGGCCGGCCTGGCAAGCCCTGGGCGGCCCTCCCCCGGGGGACTTTAAGTTGGACCGCGCCTGGGTTATGGTGGGAGAACCCCTGATTGGAGGCCGGACGTGGGATGGCGGGAGATTTATGACCAGCGCCGCACCAGCGCCAAGCGGGCGCTGAAGGCGGTGCGGCGGGGGGCCAGGGTCTTCGTGGGCAGCGCCTGCGCCGAGCCCCGGGCCCTGGTCTCGGCCCTGTTGCAGCGCGCCGACGACCTGCACGACGTGGAAATATTGCACTTCGTGACCCTGGGCCAGGCCGACTACACCGACAAGCGCTTCGACCGGCGCTTCCGGCACAACGCCTTTTTCGTCGGCCCGGCCACCCGCGAGGCGGTTCACCAGGCCCGGGCCGACTACACCCCCATCTTCATGCACCAGATCGGGGCGCTATTCAAGAACCGCGAGCTGGAGCTGGACGCGGCCCTGATCCAGGTCAGCCCGCCGGACGATCACGGCTTCGTCAGCCTGGGCATCGGGGTGGACGTGGCCCGCTCGGCCGCCGAGAGCGCCGCCCACGTCATCGCCCAGGTCAACCGCCACATGCCGCGCACCATGGGCAACTCCTACCTCCACGTGCGCCAGATCCACGCCTTCGTGGAGCAGGACGAGCCCCTGATGGAGTTCGTCTATCCCCCGGCCGACGCGGTGGGCCAGAAGATCGCCCAACTGGCGGCCCGCCTGGTGGACGACGGCGACACCGTGCACATCGGCTACGGCCACATCCCCTACCAGGCGTTGTCCTTCCTGGGCGACAAGCGCGAGCTGGGCTTTCACACCGAGGTGGTCAGCGACGCCTTCATCGACCTGATCGAGGCCGGGGTCATCACCGGCAGCCGCAAGACCCTCCTGCCCGGGCGCATCGTCTGCTCGTTTTGCATCGGCAGCCGGCGCATCTATGACTACGTGGACCACAACCCCATATTTCTGTTCTTGCCCAGCGAGCAGGTCTACGACCCCCTGGAGATCGCCAAGAACCAGCGCATGGTCAGCCTGGGCAGCGCCATGGAGGTGGATCTGTCGGGACAGGTCTCGGCCGAGAGCGGCGGCTACCACTTCTATTCCGGCATCGGCGGGCGGCTGGATTTCATCCGCGGCGCGGCCATGAGCCCCGGCGGGCGCTCGGTGATCTGCCTGCCCAGCACCGACCGCCAGGCGACCCAGAGCCGCATCGTGCCCCGCCTGGCCGAGGGGGCCGGGGTCATCGCCACCCGGGGCGACGTGGACTACATCGTCACCGAGTACGGCATCGCCTACCTGCACGGCAAGAGCATCCGCGAGCGGGCCCTGGCGCTGATCAACATCGCCCATCCCCGCTTCCGCGCCCAGCTCCTGGCCAGCGCCAAGGAGAACGCCTACGTCTATCCCGACCAGATCCTCCTGAACGCCGAGCAGGACCTTTATCCCGAGTGGGCCGAGGCCGACGAGACGCTCAAGGGCGGCCTGACGGTCCACATCCGGCCCATCCGCCCCACCGACGAGGTCCTGCTCCAGGAGTTCTTCTACACCCACTCCGACGAGACCATCTACAACCGCTATTTCCGCCCGGTGCGGGCCCTGCCCCACGTCACCGCCCAGGGCCTGGTCAACGTGGACTACCGCCAGCACATGGCCCTGGTGGCCACCACCGGCCCCATCGGCAAGGAGAAGATCATCGGGGTCGGGCGCTACTCCCTGGGCGACGAGAGCGGCCTGGCCGAGGTGGCCTACACCATCAGCGACGGCTACCAGGGCCTGGGCCTGGGCGGGGTGCTGCAAAAGCACCTGACCGCCTACGCCAAGCGCCAGGGCGTGCCGGGCTTCTGGGCGGTGAGCTTCGGCTCCAACAAGGCCATGCTCAGCGTCTTCGGCAAGCTAGGACCCTACACCAAGGCCGTGATCGAGCCCGGCATCTGGCGGGTGGAGCACTGGTTCGCCGACGGCGGCGTCAAGGACAACGGGGGGGATTGAGCCTTTAACGACAATCCGGTGACATTTATCGCCCCGCCGCCGCGCGGTCACATTGCCGTAATCATCGTCGGCTAAGGTTGACCCACGCCAAGGTTGGCGTCTGCCCCCCAACCTTAAGCTGGCAGCATCCCATGCCCCAGGATGCCCTGGCCCCCGTGGCGTCGGAAGGGCTGTTGGCAGCCCTGCCCGACCAGACCCGCAACGTCGAGGTCTTCGATCCCCTGTTCCACGGCATGCTGCCGGTGGGCCTGGGGATGCTGACCCCGGGGCGGCCCTGCCCGGTGGACCTGTTCATGCCGCTCTACCTGGAGAGCGAGGACCGGGTGGAGATGACCCAGGTCTGCCGCGCGGGCGAGGTCTTCCGGCCCGCCTGGCGGCAACGCCTGGTCAGCCTGCGCCAGGGCCATCTCTATGTTCCCCGGGAAACCGCCGCCGATCTGCTGAGCCAGGTGATGCAACGCGGCGCGGAGGAGCTGGTCCAGCGCCCGGCCATGCTCAAGCGTACCTACCTGCGCGAGCTGGCCATCTTCGCCCTCTGGAACCTGATGCACGCCGACGGCGACCCGGCGGCCCTGGCCGCCTGCCTGGCCGAGACCCGCCGCCTGGTGGAGCTGATCGCGGCGCAGGAGGAGATGCTGGCCCGCCTGGCGCCGTTTTTGCGGGCCGACCCCAGCCTGTTCTCCCACTCGGTCAACGTCTGCTTGACCGCCATGGCCCTGGCCCGCCACCTGGATTTCTCCGACGTCCGGGTGGTAAACCTGGGCCTGGCCGGGTTGCTGCACGACCTAGGGCGCTCGCGCCTGCCCAAGGGACTGTGGGAAAAGCCGGGCCGGCTCAGCCTGGAGGAGACCCGGCAGATGCAGCGCCACCCCAGGCTGGGCCACGCCATGCTGGCGGCGGCCGGCGGGCTGCCGCCCCAGGTGCTCCTGGCGGTGCTGCATCACCATGAGAACGCCGACGGCTCGGGCTATCCCGGCCGCCTGCCCGCCGCCTCCACCCCCATGTTGGCCCGCTGGTTGCGCCTGATCGACGCCTTCGACGCCATGACCAGCCACCGCTCCCACCGCAAGGCCCTTAGCGCCTTCGCCGCGGTGCAGGCCATCGTGGCCGACGCCGACCGCTGCTTCGGTCCAGACCTCACCCCGCAGTTCGTGGGTTTCCTCACCAGCCAGTTCGTGAACCGCCCGCCAGGAGACTAACCCTGTCCCCCGTCCGCCCGCTGGGCCTGGGCGGCCCGGTCGCGGGCGCGCAGGTTGAGCATCTCCACCCCCAGGCTGAAGGCCATGGCGAAGTAGACGTAGCCCCGGTCCAGGTGTTGGCCCAGGCCCTCGGCGGTGAGCATCACCCCGATCAGGATCAAAAAGGCCAGGGCCAGCATCCGGATGGTGGGGTGCTTCTCGACGAAGCGGCTGACCGCCCCGCTGAAGACGATCATGATCGCCACCGCGATGATCACCGCCAGGATCATGACCACAAGCTGGTTGGCCATGCCCACCGCGGTGATGACCGAATCCAGGGAAAAGACGATGTCGATGATCCCCACCTGGGCCACCACCGGCCAGAAACGCGCCCCAGCTCCGGCCGCCGCCGCGGCCACCCGCCCGGCCTGCTCCAGTTGGGCGTGGATCTCGTGGGTGGCCTTGGCCAGCAGAAAGAGTCCACCGCCCAACAGGATCAGGTCGCGACCGCTGAAGGCGTGGTCCCAGAAGCTGAACAGCGGCGCGGTCAGGCGCATCACCCAGGTGATGGCCAACAGGAGCAGGATGCGCATGACCAGGGCCAGCGTCAGCCCCAGCCGCCGGGCGGAGGGCTGCTGGGCCAGCGGCAGGCGGCCGGTGAGGATGGCGATGAAGACGATGTTGTCGATGCCCAGCACGATTTCCATGGCGGTCAGCGTCACCAGGGCGATCAGGGCCTGGAGGGTGAACAGGTCGGGCGGGAAAAGCTCGGCCATGGCGATGTTCGCTCCGTGATCGGCAAGGCCCCGCCCGGGGGGCGGGGCGGGCAGCTTGGTGGACGGCTGGTCGGCTAGCGGGCCAGGGGCAGCCCGGCGGCCTTGGCCTCCCAGGCCTGGATGAGATAGCCCTTGCGCTCCTCGAACATCTGGGCCTGGGCCTCCACCAGGGTCTCGGCCTCGGCGCTGGTCATCTCCCAGCTCTCGCGCACGAAGCTGGCCACCCGGGCATAGTACAGCGGAGTCACCAGGTCGATCAGGTTCATGCGGTTGTGGGTCCAGGCGTGGAAGGTGGCCGCCAGTTCGTAGAGGATCTGAATCCAGACCTCGGTGGGCAGATGGAAGTTCTTCTTGCCAAGCTTGGCCGTCCGGCTGATTTGTTCATAGCACTGCGGGCAGAAGATGTCCTTCCACAAGGCCTTGAACTGCCCGAAGCCCACCTTGAACTGCTTGATCAGGTTGTCCAGGTTGACCTTGACCTCCTCCGGCTCCACCGCGCTGGCGTGCTCGAAGGTGGGCACCGTCACGCTGCCCTGGACGTTCTTCCACTTGCTCTCGTTGCGCTCCATCAGGGTGAACAGCGTCCAGATCACCTGGCGGAACATGGGTCCCAGGTGCTGGCTGGGGTCCTTGGCGTCGTGGACCTTGACCCCCAGGTTGGACTGGCAGATCTTGAAGCCGCCAGCCACCGCCTCGGTGGTCATCCAGATGTCGATCCCATAGCGGGCCACCTCGGTCTGCCAGAGGTCCTGCTCCACGTAGTGCTTGGCCAGTTCGAGGGAGAGGGCGAAGTCCCCGCCGATGGGCTGGCGGACGCGCTTGCCATAGAGCGCCCGGGTGAGGTTGTAGACGATGTTGTTGGTGATGGTGCCGTCGTACTTGTGGCGCAGGTAGACCGGGGCCACGTACTGGTAGCCCTTCTCCAGCACCGGATCCAGCAGGTAGGGCACCCAGTCGCTGGTGATGGAGCGCAGGTCGGAATCCACCACCGCCAGGGCCGCGACCTTGAGCCGCAGGCCGGCCTCGAAGATGGAGCGCAGGGCGCTGCCCTTGCCGCCCGGGCCGCGATAGATGCCGATCAGCTTCTCCTGCCAGGGCTTGATCTGGAATTCCTTGGCCACCTCGCGGGTGTCGTCGGTGCTGCCGCCGTCGGCCACCATGATCACGCAGCGCTGGTCCTTGTAGTATTTGGCCAGGCCGTGGCTCAGCATCTGGATGACATGGGCGATGGTGGTCTCGTTGTTGAAGCAGGGAATG
>JAIUYB010000035.1 GCA_020216625.1 Desulfarculus sp. | reverse complement strand
AAAACCGCCCACTCGGTCTGGCCGTCGGCCTCCCCTCCGACCGGAGGCCGTCCCCGGGACAGGCTCAGGTTCCACTCCCATGCCGCGCAGTCATCCGGCCAGCCCGGGAAAAGCCCGCTCAGGGCCTGGTGAAGCCCGGTCAACCCCGCCCAGGCCACCAACTCGTCCTCGGGCAGTTGCAGCCAGCGCCCACCCTGGCCGCGTTGGCCGCAACCCAGGCGCTTGCCGAATTCCTTGAGCAAAGGAATCAATGGGATGCGTGTCTGCTCCGTGCGGAGGCCATGTTGGCAGATGCTCCGGAAATCGCCCACAAGGCCGATGGCCCGCACCAACGAGTCCATCGCTCCGCCCAGATCTTGATGGGCGGTGGTGGAGGGGGGCAGATCCTCCCGCACCATCTCCACGAAACCCAAAGCCGCGCCCAAGGCGTTGTTGAGGTCGTGACAATAGCCACTGGCCAGGAGCAACAATGCCTCCAGGTCCTTTGACTCTGGCGGCGTGGCGGGAGGCGCCGCCGTCCCGCCAAGGCTGGTCGCGTTGTCACTTTTCACGGGTTTTCCCTTGTTGGCAGGCGCGTCGCCGGCAAGCGTGCCCCAAATCCAGCCCCAAGCCAGCCTTGCGTTTACCGGCTTGTTTCACAGAATGTTATCACAATTCACCGCACTAGTGCCAAGGAATGGCATTTCGTAAACGCGATCATCCTGGCCTTTCCGCCCCAGGTTTTTATCTGGCCCGCCCGGCGGCCTCGCCCTGGACAATTAGTTGTCAATGATGCAAAACTCCCTTTCAGGACGTACGCAACCAGGAGCCGGGAATGTTGCCGGATTTCATCCCCAACTACAGCGTCGGGCCGTTGATCGGCCTGAGCGTGAACGGCATCCTGGGCCTATTGTGTCTGGCGGTGCTAACCGCCTATCGCTCCTATCAGCCCCTCAAACACCTCTGCGTTTTCTACCTCTGCCTGAGTCTATACTTCCTGGGCTTCACCATCTATGGCTTCCAGGAGTCCCCGGCTGGCATCCTGGCCGGCTACCGCCTGATGCTGGTTAGCCTGAGCCTGTTGCCGGCGGCCTGGCTCTGGTTCATCTACGCCCTGCGGGGGCGAGGCCCCGGACGCCTGGGCTGGGGCTGCCTGGCCCTGTCCCTGTCCCTGGTGGCCTGTCTGCTGGCGATCGACCACCCGGCGGTGCTGGGCCTTCCCCTCCACGCCAAGGAAAGCGGCATCCTCCACCCCTCCTCCTGGCTTTTTCGGCCCCTGATCTACACCTACGACCTCGGCTTGATCCTGGCTTCGATTCTGCTCCTGACCCTGCGCTGGTGGCCCGGGCGGCGCAAGCCGGCCTTTGTGTGGTCCATCCTGGCCGGCCTGTGGTTTTGGTTCCTGGGTGGGCTGCACGACGCGGCCTCGGCGCTGCACTGGCAGGCGATCTCTCCCAACCCGGTGCTCTGGCTGGCCTCGATCTGGCTTTCCCTATGCCTGGCCCTGGCGGTGGCCTTCCACCTGCACGACCTGGAAGCGTCCCTCAACGCCGAGCAGGCCCGCTTCGCCACCGCCTTCCAGCTCAATCCCGACGGCCTGGCCCTTATCGACTTGGACAAGGGCCACTTCCTGGAGGTCAACCGCGCCATGACCCGGATGCTGGGCCGCCAGCGCCAGGAGCTCTTGGGCCGCCAGCCCCGGGAGCTGGGGTTCCTGCCGCCGGATGGCGGGTGGGAGACCATGCTGAACGAGGTCCGGGACAAGGGGGTGGCCGAGAACATCGAGGGCCGGCTGACCGGGGGCGGCGGGGTGACCTTGGATGTCCTCTGGTCGGCGGGAATCATCACCCTGGGCTCCCAGCCGGGCTTGCTGGTGGTCACCCGGGATGTCAGCGAGCGCAAGCGGGTCGAGAACGAGTTGGCCAGCTACCGCCTGGACCTGGAAGACCTGGTGGACGAGCGCACCCAGGAGCTGAGACGGGCCAACGAGGAGCTGCAAAGGGAGATCCTGGAGCGTCGGCGCACCGAGGAAGCCCTGCGCCAGAGCCGGGTCAACCTCCAGACCCTGTTCGACTCCCTGCAGGATTTTCTGACCGTGGTGGACATGAGGGGGCGGCTGTTGGCGGTCAATCCCACCGTCATCCACCGCCTGGGCTATTCCGCCCAGGAGCTGATCGGCTTTCCGGTGCTGCAACTGCACCCGCGCGAGCGCCAGGAGGAGGCCCAGGCGGTGCTGGATGGCATCCTGGCCGGCCGCGGCGACCGCTGCCAGATTCCCCTCATGACCCGCGACGGCCGCCTGCTGCCGGTGGAGACCCGCATCACCCGGGGGCGCTGGGGCGACCAGGAGGTCATCTTCGGCATCAGCCGCGACACCAGCGAGCGCCAGCGGGCCCAGGCGGTGCTGCGCCAGTTGGCCGCCGGGGTGGCGCACAACTTCAACAATTTGCTGGCCGCCATCCTGGGCAACGCCCAGGCGGTGGAGGCCTCGCTGGAGGATCTGCCCGAGTCGGCCCGCCCACGGGTGCTCCCCCTGCTGCACAACGTCATCCAATCCGCCCTGTCCGGCCGGGGGGTGGTCCAGCGGCTAACCGCCTATGTGGGTGGACGCCAGCCCGCCGCCGGCCTGGCCGAATCCTCGGACTCGGCCGAGGTGGTGGGCGCGGCCCTGCGCATCGCCCAGGCCGCTTGGCGGCCGGGCGAGGGCGCCCGCCTGGAGATCACCACCCGGCTGGAGCCAGGCTTGGACGTGGCCATCCCCCGGGACGAGTTGATGGAAGTGTGCCTGAATCTGATCCGCAACGCCTTGGAGGCCATGCCCGACGGCGGACGCCTGACCGTCACCACCCGCCGCCTGGATGATCGGGTGATGCTGGATTTCACCGACACCGGTCACGGCATGGACCCGGAGACCATGCGCCGGGTATTCGAGCCTTTTTTCACCACCAAGGGAGTCGGCGGCCAGGGCCTGGGGCTGCCCAGCAGCCGGGGATTGGTCCAGGCCTACGGCGGGGACATCGAGGTGGACAGCCGCCCCGGGCGGGGCGCGCGTTTCCGGGTGCTGCTGCCGCCTCGGGGTCCGTCCGCATCCCCCCTGCCCGCGGCCTCCCCCCCACTCCCGGCCGAGCTTCCACGCCCGGTGCGGGTGCTGATGGTGGAAGACGAGGCCCTGGTGGCCATGGGCATGCGGGCCCTGCTGGAACAGGCCGGCCACCGGGTGATGCTGGCCGGACGGGTGGCCGAGGCGCTCAAGGCCCTGGGGGATTTCCAGCCCGAGGTGGTGGTCTGCGACCTGGGCCTGCCCGACGGCGACGGCTGGGAGGTGGCCCGCCAGGTGGCCCAGGGCCGGCCGCGGCCGGTGCCCTTCATCCTGCTCACCGGCTATAACGCCGATCCGGCCCGCCACCAACCTCCGGAAGGGGTGCCCCCGGCCTGGCGGGTGCTGCACAAGCCGGTGGAGCGGGCCCAACTCCTGAGCGCCGTGGCCCAGGCCGCGGCCTGAGCCCCTGGCAGAACCCCCTCCCGCGCGCCATAATCCCGCCCAGTCGCGCATCTGGCCAACCCTCACCCGCGAGGCCCCATGGACCCCTTGGTCTTGCTCGTCTTCGTCCTGGTCTACCTGGGCATGATCCTGGGCCGGCTGCCGGGTTTGGCCTTGGACCGCACCGGCTTGGCCCTGCTGGGAGCCATCGTCCTGCTGGCCGGCGATCGCCTGAGCCTGGAGCAGGCGGTGGCCGCGGTGGACCTGCCCACCCTGGCCCTGTTGTTCGGCCTGATGGTGGTCTCGGCCCAGTTCCGCCTGGGCGGCTTCTACAGCCAGATCACCGCCCGCCTGGCCGCCGCCCGGCTCTCGCCCCCCGCCCTTTTGGCCCTGCTGATGGCGGCGGCCGGCCTGCTTTCAGCGCTTTTAGCCAATGATATCGTCTGCCTGGCCATGACCCCGGTGCTAATCGCCGGCTGCCTGCGCCGGGGCCTGGACCCGGTTCCCTTCGCCCTGGCCCTGGCGGCGGCGGCCAACATCGGCTCGGCCGCCACCCTGATCGGCAACCCCCAGAACATGCTCATCGGCCAGGTGCTGGGCCTGTCCTTCGCCGGCTACCTGGCCACGGCCATCGTCCCCACCCTGTTGGGCCTGGTCGCCGCCTGGGCGGTGGTGACCTGGCTGCACCGGGGGCGCTGGCGGGCCCATGGCGCGGCCTTGGCGGTGGAGGCCCCGGGATTCAACCGCTGGCAGAGCGGCAAGGGCATGATAATATTAACCATATTAGTGGCGATATTTCTCTGGGGCGGGTGGCCCCGGGATCTGGCGGCCCTGGCCGCCGCCGGCCTGTTGCTCACCAGCCGGCGCATGGCCTCCCGCCAGATGCTGGGCCTGGTGGACTGGCAGTTGCTGGTGCTCTTCGCGGGGCTTTTCGTGGTCAACCACGCCCTGCAGGCCAGCGGCGCGCCGGAGCGGGCCCTGGCCTGGCTGGCGGCCCAGGGGCTGGACCTGACCCGGCCGTTGTGGCTTTTTCCGGCCACGGTGGTTCTCTCCAACCTGGTCTCCAACGTGCCGGCGGTGATGCTCTTGTTGCCGGCCGCCGGCCCGAGCCAGGCGGGCGCGCTCCTGGCCCTGGCCAGCACCCTGGCCGGCAATCTGATCCTGGTGGGCTCCATCGCCAACCTGATCGTGGTGGACCAGGCCGGGCTTCTGGGTGTGCAAATCGGTTGGCGGCAGCACGCCCGGGTGGGGGTGCCGGTCACCCTGGCCAGCCTGGCGCTGTGCGCCGGGTGGCTCTGGCTGATGGGGCCCTGAGAAGCGCCCCCGGCGAAAACCGCTTGACCCGGCTGGGGATTAAGGTAGCCTAGGAGCAATGGTCGCCACCGGGGCGGCCCCTCTGCCTTTCCGGGGCCAACGGCCCCTCACCCGAAGGGATGGTGTCCATGTCCGTGGCCAAGGCCGGCGACTTCGTCCAGGTCTTCTACACCGGCTCGCTCAGCAACGGCGAGGTCTTCGACAGCAACGAGGGCGGCCAGCCCCTGGAGTTCCAGTTGGGCCAGGGCCAGGTCATCGAGGGCTTTGATTCTGCCGTGGCCGGCATGGGCGTCGGGCAGGAGAAGGAAGTCAGCATGGCCCCGGAGCAGGCCTACGGCCAGCCCGATCCCCGCCTGATCATGGAGATCCCCCTGAGCCAGGTGCCGCCCAACCTCCAGCCCGAGGTGGGCATGACCCTGGAGCTGACCGCCAACAACGGCCAGCCCCTGCCGGCCACCATCACCGGCCTGACCGACCAGCACCTGACCCTGGACCTTAACCCGCCCCTGGCCGGCAAAACCCTGATCTTCAAGATCCGCCTGGCCGGCATCAGCGACGCGCCCACCCAGATGGGCTGCTCCTGCGGCCAGGACCCCAACGGCTGCTGCGGCTGCTGAGCCGCCGCCGCTGGCCCCACAGAACGAACCGGGACGGGGATCGCTCCCCGCCCCGGTCTTGTTTTTTTCTTCCGGCTGGTCCCGGTTATTCCAGGAACAGACTGGTGCTCAGATAGCGCTCTCCGGTGCTGGGCAGGATCACCACCACCGTCTTGCCCACGTTCTCCGGCCGCCGGGCCACCTGATAGGCGGCGTAGGCCGCCGCCCCGGAGCTGATGCCGCAGAGCACGCCCTCGCGGCGGGCCAGGGCTCGGGCGGTCTCCAGGGCCTGGTCGTTGGTGACGGGAAAGACCTCGTCGATGATCGCGCGGTTGAGCACCGCCGGCACGAAACCGGCCCCGATGCCCTGGATTTGGTGCGGACCGGGCTGGCCGCCGGAGAGCACCGGGCTGGCGGCCGGCTCCACCGCCACCGCCTGGAAGCCTGGCTTGCGCTTTTTCAGCACCTCGGCCACCCCGGTGATGGTGCCGCCGGTGCCCACCCCAGCCACCAGGATGTCCACCGCCCCGGCGGTGTCACGCCAGATCTCCTCGGCGGTGGTGCGACGGTGCACCTCGGGGTTGGCCGGGTTGGCGAACTGATTGGGCATGTAGGCGTTCTTGTTCTCGGCCACGATCTCCTGGGCCCGGGCCACCGCTCCGGCCATGCCCTTCTCCCCTGGAGTCAGCACCAGCTCGGCCCCCAGGTGCTTGAGGAGCTTGCGCCGCTCCAGGCTCATGGTCTCGGGCATGGTCAACAGCAGGCGGTAGCCCTTGACCGCGCAGACAAAGGCCAGGGCGATGCCGGTGTTGCCGCTGGTGGGTTCCACGATCAGGCTCTCCGGACCGATCAGGTGATCGGCCTCGGCCGCGCCGATCATGGCCGCGCCGATGCGGTCCTTGACGCTGCCCAGGGGATTGAAAAATTCGCACTTGGCCACCACGGTGGCCACCAGCTCCTGCTGGCAGCTGGCCCCCAGGAGCACCAGGGGGGTGCCGCCCACGGTGCGGATGATGTCGGGGTTGATCTTGACCACGCGCTCCTCCTTGGCGGTCGCGGCTCGCGCCGGCTATTTGCGCCCCACGTAGACCAGCTCAGGGGTCTTGATGAAAACCTTGGTGTCCGGCGGCACCGACTCGGTCAGCCAGACGTTGCCGCCGATCACCGAGCGCGCCCCCACCACGGTCCGGCCGCCCAGGATGGTGGCTCCGGCGTAGATGGTCACCTCGTCCTCGATGGTGGGGTGGCGCTTCTGGCTGCGCAGGGTCTCGGTGGCGTCACGGGGCAGGGACAGCGCCCCCAGGGTGACGCCCTGGTAGATCCGCACCCGGTGGCCCAGCACCGCGGTCTGGCCGATGACCACCCCGGTGCCGTGGTCGATGAAGAAGCTCTCGCCGATTTCCGCGCCGGGATGGATGTCGATGCCGGTCAGGGCGTGGGCGTGTTCGGTCATGATGCGGGGCAATAGCGGCACCTTGAGCTCGTAAAGCTCATGGGCCATGCGGTAGACCGCCACCGCCATCAGGCCGGGATAGCTGAAGATGATCTCGTCCAGGCTGCCGCTGGCCGGGTCGCCCTCGTGCGCCGCCCGCACGTCGCTGGCCAACAGTTCGCGCAGCCGGGGCAGAGCCTTGATGAAGGCCAGGGCCTTTTCGTGCCCCTGCTCCTCGCAGAGGCTGCATTCCTGGTCGTAGCGGTAGCAGTCATGGCGCACCGCCCAGGTGATCTGGCGGGCCAGCTCTTGAAAAAGCTCCGTGACTTCGCGCCCCAGGTGATAAGGCAGGTTCACCTGGTCGATGCGCTCATGGCTGAAGTAACCGGGAAAGAGGATCCGCCGGCCCTGCTCCAGGATGCGGATCACGGCCTGGCGCGAGGGAATCGGCACCGGGCTGACGTGGGAAAAACAGCCTTGGCGCTGGCAAGAGGAAACCAGCGCGTTGACCACGTCGGGAATCTCCCGGCTCAGGCGCTCCACGGTCTGGGCCTCGGGTTTGCAGCCCAGGGGGTCGTGCTCGGGTGGCATGCCGCCTCTCCAAGGTCGGGGTGGCTCCCGCCCGGTCAACCCTGGCGGGAAGATAGGTTTTTTCATGATAGCACGCCGGCCGGCGGGGCGCGCTCAGGATTGCTGGTCCATCAGCTCGGGATAGAGCTTGCGGGCGCACTCGGGGCAGATGCCGTGGCTGAACTGGGCCTGGCTGTGCAGGCTGATGTAGTGCTCGATCTGGTTCCAATATCCCTGGTCGTCGCGGATGCGCTTGCAACTGGCGCAGATGGGCAGCAAGCCGCTCAGGGTCTTGACCTCGGCCAGGGCCTGGGTGAGGTTGACCACCAGGGCCTCGCGCTCGCGCTCCACCGCCAGGCGTTCGGTGATGTCCTGGGCATAGATGGCCACGCCGACGGCCTGGCCCTGGGGATCCATCAGGGGATAGAAGGAAAGGTCGTAGTCTCGGCCCCGGCGCTGGTCCTGGAAATGCTGCGGCTGGCCGGTCTCCAGGACCTGGCGCAGACGCTGGCCGCGGCTTTCCCGCACCTCCCCTTCGAGCAAATCAAGGAAGTGCTTCCCGGTCAGATCCGCCACTTCCCCGCCCAGGCGCTGGGCCGCCACCCGGTTGATGGCCAGGATGCGCAGCTCGTCATCCAGGAGCAGGGCCGACTCGTGGGGCGCGTTGAGCAGGGCCCGCCAGGTGCGCTCGCTTTGTTTGACCTCGCGAAACAACAGCTCGAAGGGCTGGCGCAGGCCGGTCTCCACCAGGGCCTTGTAGACGCAGAAGTAAGCCATGACCTTGAGGATGTGCCCCACCTGGTTACTGAGGTCGTAGACCCCCACATAGAAGGTGAAGGCCAGGCCCGAGGCGATGTTCAGGACCAGGGAGGCGGTGAGAAAACCCAGGACCATGGGCGAGAAGAATGCTCGCCGTTGGCGCAGGCGCAGAATCGCGGCCCCGAACAAGGCCATGATCACGAATTCGCTGCCCACCTTGAAATCGGTCAGTCCCTGGCCCTCGCGGTAGCATTCCGGGAACCAGCCGGCGAAAATCGACCACAGGGCCAGGGCGGAGGCCAGGCCATAGGCGGCGATCACCCGCCGGGCCGGAAGCTTGCGCGCCAGGAAGCTGGGCGCGACCAGGAAGCTGATGGAGTGCAGGTAACGGCTGGCGATCCAGATCTGGGTGGGGAGGTCCGCTCCGTGATTGGGAAACACCCCCATGCCCTTGTAGGACAGGGTGTGCAGCAGGTCCAGGCCGGCGGTGAAGGCGAAGGAGACCCCCAGGAAAAGCAGGTAGCTGTTTTCCAAGAAGCGGCGAGTGTTCCAGGCCAGCAGAAAAACCGCCCCGGCCACGACCATGCTGAAGCCCTCGGCCAGGCCATGAAAGAGCAGGAAGGAGTGCAGGTCGGCCAGGAAGAGCGCCGCCATGGCCAGGCACCAGAAGGCGACCTGGTTCGGCGTCAGCGCGCGGCCGAGCGCGTTGGTGGTGGATTGGAGCATGATTTCCCGTTGCCCTGGGCGAATGGAGCTTGCCGGGACCAAAGAGGCGAGCGGTCCGGGCAACGTGCTTTCTATGATTTTTTTAAGTATAGCACAGTCCAACAGCCGCGCCGGGCAGGGTTGCGGGTCCACGGTCTTGCCGTCCGGGCGGCTCCAGGCCCACCCCGCCAACCCGGGCTTGCGCCGGGAGCCGGTGGTGGCCTAGAATCATAACTAATCAGCAGTGCATTGCGAGCTCTACCCACCTCGGGCGTTCGCCGGGAGGGCATCCCATCCTGGGAGTCTGGCAGTCATTGCGGGCCCCATCGGGCCCCAGCCGGCCATGTTTGGCCAGGGAGGTGCGTCATGCCGGAAAAGCGGGTAGCCAGGGTGACCGACATCATCGCCGCCTCGCCCATCAGCTTCGAGGACGCGGTCAAGGTGGCCTTCGAGCGGGCCACCAAGACCCTGCGCGGGGTCACCGGCCTACGGATCCTGGAGCAGCGGGTGGCGGTGGAGGAGGACAAGGTCATGGAGTATCGCGTGCGGCTGGAGGTCATCTTCGTCCTGGAGGACTAGCCGGCGCGGGAGGTTTGGGGCGGAAAGGCCCTTGGCATGGCTTTTTGCATCAAGATGCAAAAACGCATGCCAAGGGCCTTTCCCGTGGCGCGGCGCTCCGGGATCGGCGGGGCCTAAGCCGTTTCCGGCTCGAAGGCTGCTTCCAAGCCTGGGTCGGCGTCGAAATCGGCGCAGAGCACGAAGCGGCTGCCGGTGGCGCCTGGGAACCAGGTGGAGATGGTGATGCACAGGTTGCCGGTGGCCAGGGAGATGTAGGCCTCGCTGGTGTATTTTTCCAGGCCGGCCTTGAGCAACAGATAGTAGTTCTTCAGCGACTGGTCCTGGCCCCGGGCCGCGGGCCAGAAGATGCCCCGCCGATTGCGGTTCAACTTTTTGGCCTCGCAGACCGTCTCGCTGACTTGGGTGCCGTTTTCGTCCAGCACGTAAAGGCACTCCAGGGCCGGATGCACCGTCATCAGCTCCACCAGGCGCTGGTCCAGCTCCTGGCGCGCGCAGCCGCTGAGGTTCTGGACCAAGACCTGCACCACCTCGCCATAGACTTGGTGCTGGGCCTTCTTGGCGGCGATCTTGCGCACGGTATAGCCGCGATAGCTGGCCGCCAGCTGACGGATGCGGTGATGGCAGAGGTCCAGGGGTTCGCGGGCGGCGCGGGGATAGGCCAGGTAAAAACCCTGCAGGATGTCCACCCCCAGCTCCAGGGCCAACAGGGCCTCCTCCTCGTGCTCCACCCCCTCGGCCACCACCAAGGCCCCGATCTTGCCCGCCAGGTTCAGAAGGCTTCGAGTCACCTCTTGTTTGTGATAGTGGCGATCAAGGCCGCTGATCAGGGAGCGGTCGATCTTGAGCACGTCGGGCTGGATGAGCGCCACTCGCTCCAGGTTGGAATGCCCCGCGCCCAGGTCGTCCAGGCCCACCAGGAAGCCGTGGGACCGGTGCCGTTGCACGAATGACTCCAGGGCGCTGGTGTCGGCGACCCGCGATTCCACGATCTCGATGATGACCTCGGCCGGGTCCAGGCCGGCCTCGCGCACCTGGCGCAGGAGCACCCCGGAGCCCACCACCCCCCGATCCAGGAGCCCGGCCTCGAAGTTGAGGCTCAGGACCAGTCCGGGGCTCTGGTCGCGCAGGGTCCGAAATTCCTGGAGGGCCTTTTTGCGGCAGAGGCGGTCCAGGTCGATGAGCAGGTGGTCGCTGGTGGCGAGGTCGAAGAGCTGCCCGGGCGGGATGAGTTGGCCGCTGTCCGGGTCCAAGCCCCGGGCCAGGGCCTCCACCCCCAGGATGCTTTGCGAGCGCATGGTGATCAAGGGTTGGAAGTGGGTGACCACGCTCTCGCGTTGAATTATCTCGGCCAGGTCGATCGCGGGGCTTGGCGCGGGATGCATGGCCGGCTTTCTCGATTTTTCAGACCGGTGGCGCCTCCCCGATTGGCCGCGGCGGGCAAGGCTGGCGCGCGCTCGCGCCAGGGCCGCGGCGTCCCGGCCCCAGGCCGGAGACGCGGCTAGATGGCATCATTGGCAAAAGCCGCGCCAGTTTGACTGGTTAGCGCGATTATTATCACCATTTCAGTGAATTGACCCCGACATCGGTTCAATATTTCACATCCGATTGAAGCACTATTCTTACATTTTCGTGGGTTCCTGTTACACCGATAATACCTTTCGGTGGCTTTCGCGGAGCTGCTTACACCAAATCGTGAGCCGCCGCCCGTGGTTCACGGCCCAGGGCGGCGCTGATGGCCCCGGCCAGGGACAGGCTGGCCTCCACCCCGCGAGCCGGCGAAGCGGCCTCCAGGATGGGGCGCATCAGGGCGCTGCCCACGATGACGCCATCGGCGGCGCTGGCCAGGGCGGCGGCC
>JAIUYB010000034.1 GCA_020216625.1 Desulfarculus sp. | reverse complement strand
GCCCGCCACGGGGCCCGGACGCAGCAGGAGGCGTCCGGCCTGGCGCAGGGCCAGGGCCAGGGCGGTCAAGGGCTCCAGGGGTCGGGGCCGCAGAGGGCGGTAGCGCTGGCCAAAACCATCCATCTCACCCAGCAGCGGCTCCACGCCCTCGGGCAGTTCCAGCCCCGCGCCCACCTCCGCCGCCGGGCGGCCATCCAGCAAATCCGTCGCCGCGCCAATCACCGCAACCGGATCCAAAAGCCGCCGGCAGGGGGCCGTCCCGCCGCAGGCCGGCGCGTCCTCTTGGCAGGGTCCGCAGGCGTCCCGGGCTTGGAGCACCAAGTGACCCGCGCCGTAGGGCCCGGTCTCGTGAACCTGGGCCGGGCCCATGAACAGGGCCAGCGTTGGCGCGCCCACCGCGGTGGCCAGATGCAGGCTGCCAGTGTCGCCGGAGACCACCAGGTCCATGGCGGCCAGAACGGCGGCCAGCCCAGCCAAGTCGGTGCGCCCCATCAGATCGTGGATCTTTTCCCCGGCCGGCCCCAGGGCATCCCGAAAGCGCCGGCCCAGCGGCCGCTCGGCGTGGCTGCCCACCAGAAAAACCTCCAGGCCCCGCTCCAGCAGCGCCTTGGCCAAGGCGGCGAAACTGGCCACCGGCCAACGACGCAGATCGTTGTTGGCTCCCAGCTGCAGGGCCACCCGGGGGCGGCGTGGGCCCAACAGGTCCTGGACTCGAGCCGCCGCGCTCGCGTCCACCCGTTGAGCCAGACGAGCCAAAGGCGGGGTCTCCACCTCGGCGTAGGAGGCCAGGATGTCGCAAAGGTGCAGCCGGGTCAGGCGGCGGTCGGAGACGTTTTGCATCACGAAGCCGGACCAGCCCGCGCCCACCAGACGGCGCTTGGCCCGGTCAATCCGCCAGCCGCGCTGGTCCGCCTGGTCCCAGCCCGCCGCCACCCCGGCGGCCAAAGGGGAGAAGTTGAGGTTGTAGACCGCCTGGGCGGGTCGGCTCCAGAGCGGCTGGCAAAGCGCCCGCAGCCGGGCCAGGGCCCGGCGGGCGTGGTGGTCGGCGGCCGCGTCCCGCAAAACCGCCGGGTCCAGGGTCAAGACCTCGTCCACCAAACCACAGCCATGGGCCAGGGCTGCCTGGGTCGGGTTCACCACGGCCATGATTCGCGCGCCCGGGTGACGCGCGCGCAGGGCGGCCAGAAGCGGGGTGGTCTGCAGGAAGTCGCCCAGGCGCGCCAGCTGGATCACCACCAGGCCATGGCTTGGTGACGTCACCAACCGCAGACGCGGCTTGGTCTCAGACCAGGCCGGCACGCTTCACCTCGTCCACCAGTTTTTGGGGCGCTGGCCGGGTGCGGCGCAGGCCGGCTCCGGGGTCCAGCAAGCCTGGCTCCGGACCGGCGGCCGGGGCCAGGGCCAGCCAGCGACCGGCGAAGTAGCGGTCGGCCCCTTGACCAATGAGCCCCCGGGCCAGATAGCGCAGTGAGACCGACCGCCCCGGCAGCAGAGCCAGGAGTTCCTCGCGGCCAAGATCGTGGCGTCGGGCCAGGTGGCCGGCCATCAAGAGGGGCCAGGCTCCGGCGGCCACGCAGAGCAGAACCTGCCCATGAGGGTGGCACCAGGCCAGGGCCCGACGCAGGAAATCGGCCGGTTCTTCGGCCCGTTCCAGGGAGTCACGGACCACCAGGGCGTCCACCCTCCCCTGGCCGACGCCGGCCGGATCGATCTCGCGGGTCTCCCGTCCCAGCCGTTGAGCCAATCCCTGGGCGGTGCGGCCCTGGTCGCGCGAAACCACCCCGACCACACCGTTTTCGGGCAACACCCCGGCCAGGGCCTGGGCCATGGCGTCCAGCAGCCCTTCCTCGTCGGGATCGCGGGGCGCTGGTCCCTCGTCTGGAACTGGCAGGCCGCGCTGCAACAATTCCTCGGCCGCTGCTCGATCCCCTTTCAGGACCAGACTGGTCGCCATGGCCGAGGCCTGGCGCAGAACGCGCCGCGATAGCTGGTCTTGGAACAAATCTTCCCACTCAGCGGCGATGCGGCTCCAGTCGTGGCGGGCGCGGACGCGAACCCGGGCCGCCTCGGCCAGGGTTTGGGCCTCATGTGGCTCTTGAATCATTTCGAGCGCGCGCTGGATGTAGCGATCCAGGTACTCTGGGGAACCGGGTTCGCCAGACACCCGGAAACTCGATTCTGCGACCGTCTCTCGCAGGGCGAAGGCGTCGCTGGTCAACAGGGGGGTGCCCAGGGCCTGTGCCTCCAGGGCGGCTATGCAGGATATCTCTGGAAATTCACAAGGATATAGCAACAGCCCGCAAGTGGCGAGGAACCGGTAGTAGTCGGCCTTGGCCAGGGCCCCCAGGCGCACCACCCCCGGGCTGTTGGCGATCAGGTCTTGGATCTGGGCGTGCTCCCTGACCACGGCCTCGGGCAGCTCGCTGGCATCAACCTCGTATCCGCAAACCGCCAGGCGCAGACTCGGCTTCTTCTCCCGCAGGACTGGCCACACCTTTTCGAGCAATAGCTTTAAGCCCCTCTCGGGCCGCGAGACATAACCCATCAACCAGGGGTCGCGCTGGATTCCGATCACCGAACGATCGATCAAGTCCAGGTCGAGCCCGTTGCGGGTCAGAGCCAGCTTGGGGGCGATGGCCGGGAGCTTGGCCAGGAAATCCTCGGCGTGGAACCGGCTCAGGACCAGGCAAAGATCCAAATCGTCCAGTCTCTTTTCCAGGAGGCGCGGTACGTCCAGAATGTCATGGTTCCACAGCACCTTAAGTCCGGCTTGCAGTGGCAAATCCAGCGCGGTGAAAAACCGGCTGACCACCACCACCGCGAACCGTTCCTCCTGGGAGGCGTCCACCAGGTCGCAGCGGTCGCGGAAGACCACGCCTTGATGAAACCCCGGACGGGGACAACGGCAGAAGACTTGGACCCGGTGGCCACGCTGGGCCAGGGCCCGAGCCATTTGGACGCAGGCGGTTTCGGAACCGCCCAAGGCGTGCTCCTCGGGCGATGCGCCGTGGAATGGCTGACCATCGGTGATGAATGCGATGTGCAGGCTCTGCTTCTTCATGCCGAGGCCTCGATCTGTTGCCATAGGGCGCGGGCGCGCCGGTCCCCTGGCATCTTTTGAAGTATTTGCTCTAACTCTTTTCGGGCGGCCTGAGGTTTTCCAATCGCCAACAGCAACCGCGCGTGGTCGGTGGCCAAGCTGGTTCGAAGGGGGTCCAATTTTCGCGCGGCCGCGAGTTGCTCCAAGGCCTCGTGGGGTCGTCCCAACTCCTCGCAAGCGCGGGCCAGGAAATAATGGGCGCGAAAGGTGGTTTGCTCCGGGTCCAGGTCCATCACTGGCGCGCCCCAACCCAGAGACAGTCCCAGGGAGAGGTGCTCCACCGCTTCCTCCCATTTTCCGGATGCATAGGCCAAGCGTCCGCGATGATAGTGGCTCAGCCCGTGCCCTGGCATCTGGTGCAGCAACTGGTCCAGGACCTGGCGGGCGAGATCCTCGTGGCCCAGTCGCTGCCAGGTCTGGGACAGGAGGTGGTGGGCGGCGGCCCAGAGTTCGGGGTTGCTTCGGCGCGCCTCGGCGTCAGCCGTCACCAGGGATAATTCAGCGACGGCCCCAGGCAAGTCGCCTTGGTTGACCAAGCAACGACCGGCTTGGAAACGGGCGTAAAAATCGCCGGGGGTTTCTTCGAGTGTTTGCTGCAATAGCCTAAGATAATAAACGCCCTTTTCCCGCGATCGCCGGGGATCGGCGTACCCCCAGTGCTCGATCACCATGGGCGCCACCAGGTTGGGCCAATCCGGCGGATGGACCAGTTGCTCATGCACCCTGCCGGCGAAGCCGACCTCCGGTCGGTGCGGAAAACAACGCTTTTGCCAGAGCCGCTCACCGCTGGGCACCACCTTTTCCTGGGCCCAGATCACCCCCGGTCCGGAGACAGGTATCGCAGCGCGTAATGCCTCGATTTCATTAGGCGTTGTTGTGTTATCCCCATCAAGCCAGAGCAACCAGTCCGCGCTGGCCAGGGTAATGGATTGGTTGCGCGCCGCCCCGAAATCATCCTGCCACGGTATGCTATAGACCTTGGCGCCTAACTGCCTGCAAATACGCACCGTATCGTCTTGCGAACCCGTATCGGCCACCACGATCTCGTCGAAGCAATGGGCAATGGGGGCCAGGGAGCGAGGCAGATTGGCCGCCTCGTTTTTCAGGATCATCACCAGGCCCAGACTAGGCGTGGGCATGCACCACCTCCGCCATCCTGGTCATGGCCTGGCTAAGCTCCTCCAGGACCGCTCGCGCCCTCTCCGCTTGATCCTCTTTACCAATCAAATCCCAGAGTTCTGCCACCACCGAATCATGTGCCGTGGATTGTCGCAATGCCGCGATACCCTGCCGCGTCAACAAATTCAAGCCCTGCCGCAAATCGGTTCGGGCTTGGCTGAGGGCCTGCCCAACCTGCCAGGCTGGGGGAGCCGCCAGCTTGCGAGCCGCTTCCAGCGGTCGCTCTAACAATCGCTGGCGGGACGCAAGCCCCTCCAAAACCGACCTCAAGTCCTGGTGCTCAAAGCCGGGCAGCCAGGCTCCCTGGGCGCTGGCGTTGACCAACCGAGGGCCCTGCCCGCCTTGGTCAAGATACGCCGCCGCTTCACGATACCAATCTATGTAACCAGCCATGACTAAGGAGGTTTCTACCGTTCCACCTCCGATAGCCGGGACGGTCATGGTCTGGAACACCGGTTGATCGTCGGCTCCTGGACGCCCTTGGACGTAGGTCCGCCCCTGGCTGAAGGCCAAGTCCTGCCCCACCAGAACAATTGGATCGCACCCCCAGATCAAGGCCAAGGTGAAGGCGGCGCTGGTGACATGTCCGCCATTGGCCACAGCCAGCCCCTGGCCCAAAACCTTGGGCAACCAGGGGAACAAATGGAAAAGCGCTTTGCATCCCGGATGGTTGCGGAAATGGTTCGGGTGCGCGCCGCTGGCTGCGGCCACCAAGGTCCGATCGGGATCGGCCATCATCAATTGCCGGGACTCGTCCTTGGCCTCCAGGGCCAGGACCACATCGGGATGGATCCCAACCCTTGCCAAGGGTGTCAGGGCCGAGGCGGCGGCGATGGTCAGCAGCGACCCGCGGTCCTGTCGGGCCAGCAGTGGCAGGGATTGATCCAGGGAAGGTCCGGCCCCGATCACCAAGGCCGGAGCCCCGCGGTACCGGCCGTACAGTCGCGTCAGGTCCGGCAGTTCGAGTATATACTTGATGTTTTGTTCCAGGTGGCCCAGCCACTGCGCGCGCTTGGCGGCCCGATTAAGCCGGTCCACCCTCCCCCGTTGGGTCTGCCTATCAACCAGGGTTTCTACTTGGTTGCATAATTCCGGTTGCCCCTCGCGGTAGGCCGGGACACTCACCACCTTGACCTGCCGGCCGGTTTCATAGACCAAAACCTGGGCCAGGTGGGCCAGAAGATCGTTCTCGGCCCCAAACACCTCCACCCCGTCCAGGTTGGGGCCCAAGGCCGAAGCCAGGGCCCTGGTGTTTTGATCAGGCTCGAATACCAGCAAGTTGACATCGGGGGCGCGATCCAGCAACGCCCGGGCGTGCCAGCCCAGACCCAGTCCCACCAGCAGGACCAAGTCGTCGGGCCCCAACAAATCCAGCCCCTGATCCGCTAACTCGGCCCTGGCGGCCGCCAGGGCTCCCCGGGCCGGGTGCAAGGGCCGTCCGGCCAAGAACCAGGCCCCATCGCTGGTCTGGCTCAGATCCATGCCTACTCCAAGTAGCCGCGCCTGGCGGCTTGGTGGACCTTTTCCGCCAAAACCACGCCGGAGGAATGCTCCAAGGCCCTCTGGTAACAGGTGTGCGCCTGATTGGGGGCTCCCCGCTTCAAGAGAAGATCTCCCAGGGCCTCCCAAGCCGAGGGTTGCTCGGGCGCAATTCGGGTTGCCTCCAGTAAATGCTCGAATGCTCCCCAAAGGATCATCGGCAAAGCCTGGCGATTGAACCCCGGCCACAGATCATCGCCCTCTTGGGCCAACCGGCGACCAACCGCCATGTGGAAACGGGCCTGGCCTGGCTCACCGGCCTTACCCAACAGGGCCCGCCAACGCTCCCTGGCCAAATCGGCCCGGCCCACCAACCAGGCCGCCAGGGCCCAGACCAGACCATCTACCGGTCCGCCCAACCGGGCCGCCCGACCCAGCTGGGACATTCCGGCCTCAATCTGACCTGCCAGCAAGGCGGCCCGGCCATGGGCCCGGCTGGCGGGCAGAGGGTCCGCGCCATCGTTGGCCGCGGCATTGAGCCTTCCCAACCCTCTGGCGGCCCTTGTACTCCCGCCTTCACGCGGCCAACGCAGGCCGGCCAGAAAAAGGCTTTCACCCTCCAGGCGCAGGGCCTCCCCTCCGCGCGCCCGGCCACGCTCCTCCGGCGGCATCCCGCGCAATTGCTCGATCAACCCCAGGAGCTGCCCGGCCCGAACCAGGAAAGAATGGCGCTGGCAAACCTCCTCCCGCCCCGCCTCGGCCAGACTCATTCGCAAGCCGTCGTCGCCCAGCAATCGCTCCAGTCGCTGGTCGAAATCATCCGGGGTGAAATAGACCAAATGCTCGAAGTCAGCGAAGTGCCTATCCATCACCCCTGGCGCGGCCTCGCTGAACAGACAGCCGCCCGAGGCCATCACCTCCAGGGGCCTGGTGGTCATTCCCGGAAAAAGATTCTCATTGACTACAAGCTGATAACGGCGGTAGAGCCGGGCGGCGTCCTCGGTCGCGAACCAACCCTGCCCCCGCCCGCCGTGGACCGCCAGGCTGGTTTTCCGACGCAACCTGGCCAGGACCGCCGAACGCTTGGGGCGCAGAGCCTCGTCCACCACCCCCACAAAACAGGCTCCCGGGGTGTCCTGCGGTTTGGCGTCGTTACCATACCGCTCCGTCTCCACCGCCAGTGGCAGCCAATGGGCCGCCGGATGCACCGGCGCCAGATCCAGGGCCGCCTGGGGCTGGTCAAAAACCGCCAGGTCGAACAAACGGGCGAAATGCTGCTGCCAAAATCCGTTCAGCGGAGCATCGACGCCATAGAAGACCGTCACCGCCCTGGCGGCCCACAAGCCGGTGGGCAGGACCCGGCGACCGATGTTATCGGTGACCAAGATGGCATCGAAATCCTCCCCCACCGCCTGCCTCAGCTCGCGCCAATCCGGGTCCCCTGGGCCCAGGCGCAAGTCGGCCCCATCTCCGGCCATAGCCGTGACCACCTGGCATCCCAACCGGCGCAGGGCGGAGGCGAAGTTGTCACTGCCCAGCAGCAGCATCCGCATGGGGCTTTTCCTCATTCCAGGGCTTGGTGTTGCCCATGGGGGAGCGATCCGGAAACCATTACCCGGTTCCGTGCAACCCTCGTGCCATTTCCTGGGTGGGCTTTAGTTATAACCAGTTGGGATTGCGGCTCTTGTGTGGCTCGTCGGTGGGTTGGCGTCAGCCCGGCAAATCGTGCCCAGCGCGCAAATTATTTGACGCGCCACCTGCGCCCATTTGCGTTGGCGAGATGGGTTATGCGCTGAAATTGCGCCCGGACCCACCCAGTGGGCCCATGGCCTGGGCATAGGCCCGGCAGACCGGTCCGGCCTGGGGCGGGGATGGCGGGCTGGCCGTCAGCAGGGATTGGCGATCCTGGGGCGGTCGATCCGATGCTAGTAGCAGTTGGCTAAGCTGTTGACGGCGAAGGATTTCCTGGAAACTCTGCCGGGGTTTGGCGGGAGCGGTGGCGTTGGCGGTCTGGGCCGGGGCGGGGGTGGCGGCTTGGCTCTTTGGGGAAGAACCCGCCCCCCCGGTGGCCAGGCTTTCCACCCTCCGCCAGGTGAAGTCCAGGTTGAACCCGCCGGTGCTCAGGCTCCAACTATGACTGGTCACCGCCTGCCCTGGCTGCGCGGCGCAGTCCAGGGCCTCACGACCGCCAGCGTTAGTGTACGCGGTCGCGCCAGGGGTCGCCAGGCTGTGGATAGAAGCCGGCATGGCATTTCCCTGCGGCGCTGTTTCCCTGAAAGCATTATAATAATACCGCAAATCCACCCTGGGGCACAAGCCGGACCAGGGGAGTGAAAAGATTGACGCCAGGGCCTAAAAAAAACTATAAAGTTTCTGCTCGGAGTGGTCGATAAAAGAGGTGAAGGGATGCATTAGGTCATGACGATCACCTCTTTTCAAGTGCAGAATATTCTGCGAACTTACGCCAAGCAGCTCAGCCGTGGGCAGCGCTTGGCGCGGCGGCGCATGGCCAGCGAAAGCCTCCCTTCCGATCAGGTCAATATCAGCATAGAGGCCCGGCGCAAGCAGGTCATCGAGAAGATAACCGCTGAAATCGTATCAAATATCGGCTATCGTGTCCCTGGTCTGGGCATGGGTCCCGGCGGGGTGGAGGATATGGCGCTCAAGCAATTGAGCCAGGAGTATGGCCGCGAATTGGATCTGAGCCAGGACGAAAGCACCGGGCAATTGCGCTTCCTGGTGCGGGACCAGACCACCGGCGAGGTGGTGGAAACCCTGGGTTCCGAGGAATCGGCCAGCCTGCAGGAGCGCCTGTTCGCCATCACGCAACAGATCGTGGACGAGAACATGGTGTAATCGCGCCGTCTCGGCGCTCCCCTGGCTCCTGGCCCCGACAAAGGGCCCTGGGCCGACAAAGGAGGGCAGGCCATGCAAATCAAGGAAACCCTGGGCCTGACCAACAAGGCGGTGGAAAACCGCGACCGCGCCTCCTCCAGCCCGCGGGTCGAGGACAAGGCGGCCACCCGCTCCGGCGAAATGGCTCAGGCCGCGTCTTCCGACCGGGTGGAGCTGTCCGGCCGCAGCCGGGAGATGGCCAAGGCGGCCGAGGCCCTGGCCAACACCACCGATGTGCGCGAGCAGCGGGTGGCCGAGATCAAGCAGCGCATCGCCAACCAGGAATACACGGTCGACGCCGAAAAGGTGGCCCAGCGAATGATCGTGGATTTCCTGCGCGAACTGGTCTAGTTCCGGCCGTCGTCCTCCCAATCCGTCCCCACGTGCCGGCTCCCCATGGGGGCCGGCGTTTTTTTCGGGCGGATTGGGTTGACGGTTGCGGTTACTGTTTGCGCAGGGGCTGACGCAGGGGGAAGCGGGGATCGTCCATGATCACCTGGGCCGCCAGGCGGTTTTCCAGGTTGATGACCACCGGGGCCTTGAGGTTGGCGGTCAGCTTTTCCGGCTCTCCCTGGGGAATGGTCACCACCACCCAGACCTGGAGGTTTTGCACGTCGCTGCTTTGCAGTAGTTGGCTCTCGGTGTTGCCCAGCACCACCTGGTAGCCAGGGTCGAAGACCAGGGGGTTGGCCAGGACAAAGGCCAGGTCGGGGTGGTCCACGCTTTGTAGCCAGTGGAAAGGCGATCCCTCGCGATGGCGCAACATCACATAGCGGTGCAATTCCGGAAAACCAACCATGCCGTGCGGAAAGGTCAGCATGCGCTCGGCGGGCACTTCCACCATGCCGAAGCGGGTGGTGGCGACTTTCAGCACATCTTGGGTCATGGCCTCAGTCATCCCGCCCCCCGTCATCCAGCAGGCCGCTGATCAAGTCCAGGTCCCCGGCCTGGCACGCCACGGCTTGTTGATTCACTTCCTTGATCTTGTCGAAAATTTCCTGGCGGTGGATGGGAGTGTCCGGCGGGGCGTTGATCCCCAGGCGCACCTGCCGGCCCTTGACCTCCATCACGCTCACGGTGATGGAGCCGTCTCCGATGGTGATGCTTTCCCCCACCTTGCGGGTGAGTATCAGCACGGCTTACCTCCGCCTAGGCCGGCAAGTGGGGTCGCTGATCAGGGTCCGGCCGCCTCACAGATAATCGGCCAGGGATTTACCCGATACCATGGCCGTGGCCTTCAGGGTGGCCTGGTACATGGTCTGGAAGCTCGCCAGCTGAGTTGCCACCTTGGTCACGTCCGCATCCTCGACCTGCTCCAGGCGGTCGTTGAGCCGCAGCACGTCGTTTTCCAGGAAGCCGGTGCGGGTCTCCAGGCGGTTGAGCTTTCCGCCAGCGTCGCCGATGTACTTTAGCAGTTTGGACTGGACACTTTCAAGCGTTGCCACCATGGCCTGGCTGGTGGACTGCCCCTGGTGGTATTGCTCCAGGGTCAGGGACCAGGTGTCGCCGTCGTTGAGGGTGCCACCCTGGTTCAGGCTTAGGGTGGCCTCGCCCGGGGGGTTCAAGGAGAGGACGTTGGCCGGGTCGTCGCCGGTGCCGGTGAAGACCACGCTGCCCCAGCGCCGCTGGTTGTTTTCCACATAGGTGTAGGTGACCCGCACCGGCTGGCTGGCCGAGGGCTCCACCGCGGTGTCCTTGGGCAGAGGCGATGGCAAGGCGGCCGGCGGCGCGGGCAGGGAGGGATATGTCTCCAGAGGCAGGGACTCGCCGGCGGTGTAGCTCGACTCCACGAGATAGATGGTGGCGCCATAGCCGCCGGCCAGGCTCACCGGGTTGCCGCTGCCGGTGCCGGAGACGACCACGGAATCCGTCTGCCAGGCCGCGCCGTCCCAATACTCGTAGTTTAGGGTCATGGGGTTGCCGGCCTCCGGGGTCCCCCCGGCGTAGGCCGCGTCCACCGTGAAGTTGCGGTAGTTGCGCAGGGCGGTCTCGTCGGCGTCGCTGCTTTGGATGGGCCCGCCGGTGTAGAACTCGTAGTCGCGCGAGCCCAATTCGGCCCAATTTCCGTCAACCCGCAACTGCGCGGTGCTGGCGCGGTCGTTGCCGACCGCCGGCACCGCCTCGAAGTACTTCTGCACCTCGTAGTCCTTGGCCAGCGTGTCCTGCCAGTGTCGCAACTGGTCCAGCAGGTTGCCCCAGCCGACGCCGGAATTGCCCTCCCCCGACCAGAGCGTGTCCAGGGTGTAGTTGTAGGCCATGCGGCTATTGCTGGCCAGATTGGCGTAGACGCTTTGGTTGTTGCCTTGCTGGCGGTGAACCTCCAGGGTGTAGGAGCCATTGGCCGCAAAGGTCCCTTCGTCGGTGTAGATGCGCAGTCCGTCGCCCACCTCAACCCCGTTGCCGCTGCCGGTGCCGGTCAAGGTCACGCTGCCGGTGACGGTGCGGCCATAGTCATCCACGTAGGAGTAATTGATCCGCATGGGGTTCAGGGCGCTGGGGACGCCGCCGGCGTAGGCCGCGTCCACGCTCAATTGCAGGTCGCGACTGTACTTGCCGGTGTATTGACCAGCGCCGTAGATCCGCCCGCTGCCGCCCTGGCTGTCCACGATCACCGCCGGGTTGTC
>JAIUYB010000033.1 GCA_020216625.1 Desulfarculus sp. | reverse complement strand
CCTTGCCGGTGCCGGTCTCGCCGCTGATCAACAGATTGGCCTCGCTGCCCGCGGCCTGGGCCAGCAGGTCCAGGCAGGCCTGCATGGCCGGGCTCTCGCCCACGATGCCCTCGCGCCGCAGGGCCACCCGCCGCCCGCCGGCGGCCCGCTCCTGGCGGTACTGCACCGCCCGGATCACGGGCAGGATCATGGCTTGGACCGAGGAGGGCTTCTTGATGTAGTCCCAGGCCCCGCTCTTGATGGCCAGCTCCGCCCCGTCCGGGTCGCCGGCCCCGGTGATGATGATCACCTCCGGCCGACCCGGGCTCTGTTGCAGGGCCGGCAGCGCGGCCAGACCATCGCCGTCGGGCAGACGCACGTCCAGAAAGACCACGTCGAATTCCCGCGCCGCCGCCAGTGCCAATCCCTCGGCCAGTGAATGGGCTTTTTCCGGCTGGTTGCCCAAAAGGCTCAGTTTCAGGGCCAGCATCCCGCAGAGTTGCTGGTCGTCGTCGATGATCAGCACCCGGGCCATGGTCTCAGGCCCTCCGCTGCAGGGCCAGGTGCACGGCCTGGGTCAGGCGGGCGCGCTCCACCGGCTTGGCCAGGTATTCGGCCACCCCCAAGGCTTTGAGCTCCTCCGGGGTGGCCGCGCCGCTGTAGCCCGAGCAGAGAATCACCGGCAGGTCCGGCCGCAGGCCCAGCACCCGGGTGGCCAGGGCCGCGCCGGTCAAGCCGGGCATGGTCTGGTCGCTGACCAACAGCTCAGGCTCGCCGGGGGAGTCCAGAAAGGCCTCCCAGGCCTCCAACGGGTCGCTGAACACCCGCGCGCGATAGCCCAGATTGCTCAGCATGCTGCCCAGCATGGCCGCCACCCCGGCCTCGTCATCCACCACCCAGACCCGCTGGCCTTGGCCCCGGACCGCCTCCAAGGGGGCGTCCTCCGGGGCCGAGGCCTCCGGGGCCAAGGGCAGCCAGACCCGGAAGCTGGTGCCCTGCTGGGGCCGGCTGTCCACCTCCACCGCTCCGCCGTGGCCGGTGACGATGCCATGGACCATGGCCAGTCCCAGACCGGTGCCCTGGCCCGGCCCCTTGGTGGTGAAATAAGGCTCGAAGATGCGTTCCAGCACCGGCGGGGCGATGCCCGGCCCGGTGTCGGAGACCACCAGCAGGGCGTAATCCCCCGGCGGCAGGGCCGGGTGGCCGTTGCCCGTCCCCGCTCCCAGGCTCACCCGCGACAGGTCCACGCTCAACACTCCGCCCCCCGGGCTCATGGCCTGACCGGCGTTGGTGCCCAGGTTCAGGGCCACCTGGTGCAACTGGGTGGGATCGGCCAAAACCAGGCCCACCGCCGGGTCGATGCTGGTCCTGATGCCGATGGTGGCGGGCAGCGAGGCCCTGAGCAGGCTCATGGCCTCCCGCACCACCTGGGCCGGGTCCACCGGCTGGCGGCGCTCGCCGCCCTTGCGGCTGAAGGTCAGGATGCGGTCGGTGAGGTCCCGGGCCCGGCGAGCGGCGATGATCACCTCGCGCAGCGGATCCTGGGCCGGGTGGCCCTCGGGCAGAAGGTCGTGGAGCACGATCTCGCTGTAGCCCAGGATCGAGGCCAGGATGTTGTTGAAATCATGGGCGATGCCCCCAGCCAGGGTGCCGATGGCCTCCATCTTCTGAGCCTGGCGCAACTGTGCCTGGAGGCTGTCCTCCTGGCTGACGTCGCGCAGCATCAGGGCGAAGTGGCTCACCGCGCCGCCCTCGTCGCGCACCGGCGACAGGCCCAGCTCCAGCACCAGCTCCCGGGGAGGCTCGCCGACCCGGTGACGCCCGGCCCAGGCCCGCCCCTGGGTCAGGGCCAGCCACAATTCCTCCGGCCAGGGCTGGCCGCCCGGCCCCGGAGCCAGGGCCAGGTTCCAACCCTCCAGGCCCTGGCCGTCCCGGTCGCAGAGTCGCTGGGCGGCCGGGTTGGCGTAGAGGATGCGCCCGGCCGGATCGCTGACCACGACCCCCTCGGCCGCCTGGGCGATGGCCGCGGCCAGGACCTCGCGCTCGGCCTCGGCCTTCTTGCGGCCGGTCATGTCCAACAGCGAGGCCACGCTGCGCCGGGTGCCGGGGATCAGCGCCACCGTCACCAGGCAGTCGCGCAACTGGCCGGCGTGGTCCAGGACATGGGCCTCATAGGCCCGGGGCGGTGCGGCCGGGTCCACCCGGCGCAGGCGGTGGTAGCCCAGCATCCGCTCCACGTCGTGAGCGGCGATGAAGTCGGTCCAGGAACGCTTGCCTTCCAATTGGTCCTTGGCCACCCCGGTGAGCTTGACGAACTCCTCGTTGGCCAGCATCACCGTGGTGTCCTCTTCCATGATGATCACCGGGTTGCCGGCGGTCTCGAAGATGGTGCGGTATTCCTGCTCCGACTGGATCAGGGCCTGCTCGGCCCGGCGCTCCTGGGTGATGTCCATGAACAGACAGAAGATGTGCCGGAGACCGCCCGATCCGTCCCGCACCTGGCTGGCCTTGACCAGCACCCAGAGTTCGTGGCCAAAGGCGTGCAGATAGCGGCAGCGCTGCTCCACCACCCGGGGGCTGGCCTGGGGGCGTCGCCAGAAGCCCTCGGCCGCCGGGCGGTCCTGGGGATGAATCAGCCCTGGGAGGAAGGCCCCGGCCAGGGCGGCCCGGGGATGGCCAAGCATCTCGCACAGATGGCGGTTGACCCAGAGGAAGCGGCCGCCGGGGTCCACCAGGGCCATGCCCAGGGCGGCCTGGTCGCAGGCCTGGGCCAGGTCCGCGGCCTCGGGTCCGGGCAGGGTCGCGGGGTCGGGATTGGCTCCGGGGCCGGGGATGGTCAAAGGGCCTCCTGGGGATGAAATGGCCACGACATCTGGCGGATTATTACTCGATAGCGCCCTTTCGCACAAGCCGGGCCGGCGCGGGCCGCCCCGCGGGGGCGGGGAGGGCCAAAATATGGCCCGGAGGACATAATCGCGCCAAACGACTTGACAGGGGGCCGCCGGGCGTACAAATTAGTACCCATTTGTGAACCGCAAGGCTTACCCTCGGCCCGGCGCCCGCGGGTCAGGTCCCCCTGTTGCGCCAAGGAGCTAGAAATGAAGGAGTTGACCCCTCCCGTACGCCTTTTGATGGGCCCCGGCCCCAGCAACGTCTCCTACCGCGTGCTGCGCGCCATGTCCACCCCCATCATCGGCCACCTGGACCCCGAATTCATCCGGATAATGGATGATGTCTGCCAGATGCTGCGCGACACCTTCCTGACCAAGAACCTCCTGACCTTCCCGGTCTCCGGCACCGGCAGCGCCGGCCTGGAGGCGGCCATGGTCAACCTGCTGGAGCCGGGCGACAAGGCCGTCATCTGCGTGCATGGCGTCTTCGGCCAGCGCCTGACCGAGGTCGCCCGCCGCTATGGGGCCCAGGTCATCAACGTGGAGGCCACCTGGGGCCAGCCCATCGACATCAACCAGCTCATCGACACCCTGAAGGCCAACCCCGACGCCAAGCTCTGCGCCATCGTCCACGCCGAGACTTCCACCGGCGTGCGCCAGCCCCTGGAGGAGCTGGGCGCCTATCTGCGCGACAAGAGCACCCTTTTCGTGGTGGACGCGGTGACCAGCCTGGGCGGCATCCCGGTCAAGGTGGACGAATGGGGCATCGACTGCTGCTACAGCGGCACCCAAAAGTGCCTGAGCGTGCCCCCGGGTCTGTCGCCCATCACCTTCAGCGACAAGGCCATGGCCGTCATCGCCGCGCGCAAGACCAAGGTCCAGAACTGGTACCTGGACGTGACCCTCTTGCAAAAATACTGGGGCAACAGCGAGCGGGTGTATCACCACACCGCCCCCATCACCATGATCTTCGGCATCTACGAGGGACTGCGCATCATCGCCCAGGAGGGCCTGGAGAACCGCTGGGCCCGCCATCAACGGGTCAGCGACATCCTCTGCCAGGGCCTGACCGAGCTGGGTTTCACCTTCTTCGCCCAGGAGGGCTACCGCCTGCCGGAGCTGATCGCGGTCTTCCCGCCGGTGGCCGACCAGGTGGAGCCCCTGCGCAAGCGCCTGTTGAACGAGTACAACATCGAGGTGGGCGCTGGCCTGGGGCCGGTGGCCGGCAAGATCTGGCGCATCGGCCTGATGGGCGAGACCTGCGAGCCCCGCAGCGTCTCCCGCCTGCTGGACGCCCTGCGCCGCCTGCTCTAGCCTGCGCGCGCGGGTGGAGTCGCCGACGGCCCCGCCCGCGCCAAGTCCCTTCCCATCACCCGCAAGCGAGCGGCCTTAGCCGCCGGGGAGGTCGACAACATGGGTTTGAAGCTTCAGGGCGTCCTGCCCCCGGTGGCCACTTCCTTCTCCCAGGACGAGGCGTTGGATCTGAACGCCTTGCAAGCCAACCTCCGGGCCTGGAACGCCACCGGCCTGGGCGGCTACCTGGTGCTGGGCAGCAATGGTGAGAGCGGCTATCTCAGCGAGAAGGAGCGCGAGGAGGTCATCGCCGCCGCGCACCAGGCCAGGTCGCCGGAAAAGACCCTGATGATCGGCACTGGCTTGGAATCCACCCGCCACACCATCGCCTTCACCCGGCGGGCGGCCGAGCTGGGCGCCGACTGCGCCCTGGTGGTCAGCCCCTGCTACTACAAGGGCCAGATGACCCCGGCGGTGCTGGAGGCTCACTACCAGAAGGTGGCCGAGGCGGCGACGATCCCGATCCTGGTCTACAACGTGCCCCAGTTCACCGGCGTCAACCTGCCGGCCGACCTGGTGGCCCGGCTGAGCCGGCACCCCAACATCGTGGGCTGCAAGGACAGCTCGGGCAACCTGACCCAACTGGGCGACATCATCCGCCTGAGCCAGCCCGGCTTCGCGGTCTTCGTGGGCAGCGCCACCGTCTTTTATCCCGCCCTGTGCCTGGGCGCGGTGGGCGGCATTCTGGCGGTGGCCAACGTCCTGCCCCGGCTCTGTGTGGCGGTGCAGGAGGCCCACCAGGCCGGCGACCACGCCAAGGCTCTGGAGTTGCAGCGCCGCCTGACGCCCCTGGCCCAGATGGTCACCACCGGCCAGGGCATCGGCGGACTAAAGCGGGCCATGGACCTGGTGGGCTACGCCGGCGGCCCGGCCCGTTCGCCTTTGCCCATGCCGGCCAGCGACGCCCCCCTGCAAAAAGAGCTGGATGCGCTCAAGGATTTCTGGCCCCAGGCCTAGACGCCAGCCCCAAGGCAAGACAAAACGCCCCGGCCTCCTGGCCGGGGCGTTGGTTTTGGCAACCGACGCGCTATTTGCTCAGGGGGCCCAGACCGGCCACCACCGGGCGTTCGTCCACGGCAAAGCCCATCAACTCCTTGGCCTGGGCCATGCGCTCCTTGAGCAGTCCCTTGTCGCAGAGCCGGGCCTGGGGCAGCCCCATCCGCCACATCCCCTGGCTGTCCACGTTGGTCAACAAGCCCCCGCCGATCATGTTCAGCAGTTCGCGATAGGCGTCCAGCATCTGCTCCTCGTCCACCTCCTGGCTTTCCAGGGCCAGCAGGTTGGCCGCCAACTCCCGAGCCACCATGGGCGGGGCCCAAAGCCACAGGCTGACGCGGAATTGCTCCCGCGAGATTTCCACCCAACCTTCGCACCAGCCGGCGGCCTTGATGCCTTCGGCCTGGGCCAGCACCTCGGGATCCCACTCCGGAACCAAAAAATACATGGTGGAGAAGGCGTCAGAAATCGAGGCCTTCAGGGCCCTGCTCCAACTGGTCTCCATCAGGCTCTCCCACTAGTAAGGTCAAGATCTTGCGCAGCCCTTCGGGATGGAAAGGCTTGGAAACGTATCCCCGGGCCCCCAGGCCCAGGGCCTCCTTGAGCCGGTCCTTGCGGCCCTCGGTGGTCACCAGGATGAAGCAGGGGGGCACCTTGCCTTCCTTGTGCAGGTTGCGCAACAACTCCAGGCCGTCCATGTTGGGCATGTGCAGGTCGCTCAGGACGACATCCACGTCCTGCTGGCGCAGGATCTCCAGCGCCTGGGCCCCATCCGGGGCCTCCAGGCAGGTCTTGACGGCGTATCCGGCCGCGGCCAGGGTCTTTTTCACGACCGCCCGCATGGAGCTGGAGTCATCGACGATCAGCACCCGTAGTGGCATGGTCCTTACTCCACCCCCCGGCCGTCAGCCAGCCAGGGCCAACACATCGGCGGCCTGGTCCAGGATATCCTTCAGCTCCAGGAGCAGTAGGTCCAGTTCCCGATGTTTCAAGCCAACCTCGGCCAACAACTCGGCGGAAAAGGTGCTGGCCAGTCCCTCGGCCCCCGCGCCCACGCCCAGGGTGACACACATCAGGTTGGCCAGGCAAACCAAGTGGCAGAGCCGCCGGTGCTTCTGGCTGCGCTCCGGATCATGGTGGAACGCGATGGCCGCGGCGATGTCCTCGGGAAAGTTCCACTTGCGCGCCACCGCCGCCCCCAGCGCGGCGTGGTCCATCCCCAGAACCGCGCGTTCGGCCTCCCAGAAGCTCTGGCCCTGGGCCACCATGGTCTCGATGCGCTCGAAATCCCGGGCCACGTATTCGCTCAGGATCAGCTTGCCCACGTCGTGCATCAGGGCGGCGGTGAACAGGGCCGGTATCTCCTGAAAATCCAGCTTTTCGCCCAGGCGCTGGGCCAAAAGCGCGGCGGCCATGGAATGACGCCAGAGATCGCCCCGGGCCAGGCGATAGCCCTTCTGGCCCTGGCGCAGGGCCCCCATCATCTGCCCGCTGAGCACCATCTCCACGAGGCGCTGACTGCCCAGGATCACCAGCGCCTGCTGCAGGGACGAAACCTTGGTGCGCAGACCGTAATAGGGCGAGTTGCACATCTCGATGACGTGGGCGGTGATGCCGGGATCCATCCGCACCACTCCCATCAGGCGATTCATCGAGAAATCGGGGTCCTGCAACTGGGACAGTATCTCCTGCACCACCGCGGGCAAGGGCGGCAGGTGATCCACCTTGGCCAGTATCTCCTTGACCCGGTCGCTCACAGGTACCTCGTTTCCCCGCTGTTGACCTTGAGCCAGATGCGGCCCGTGCTCACCTCCAAGCCGACGGTGCGGTTAACCTGCCCACCCACGTCCTCCACGTCGATGAGCACGTTGTTGCGCCAGAATATCTTGCGCACCGCGGCGTAATTGCGTTGTCCGATGTTGAAGCGGCCTGATTGGTCCAGGAGTTGGCTCCCGCCCACCACCACCACCCGCATGCGGCCCTTTTTGGCCCCTAGATCATAGGCCGACTTGAACAGCAAGGGCAGCCCGGTGTCGGCGAAAACCGCCGGCTGTTGTCGGGCCCGTTCGGGATTGAGGCTTGACTCAGGCAACATAAGATGCAGCAGGCCACCCACGCCAGCCGAGGGATCGTGGACCAGCACCCCGATGCAGGAGCCAAGGGAGTGGGTCACGATTTCATAACCTTTTTGGTTGGAGACCGCCAGGTCCCCCACTCCCACGGTTATTCGCGGTCCCACCAAACGTCCCTCCCGGGCCAAGAACCCAGAGGCCAATGATGATGCACCATGGTCGTGGCCGGTTTGGTCCACCAACCGGGCCGGCTGCGGCAAAGCGGGCCGCCTTGAGAGCGGATAGACGAGGGGCGCGTCTGTGGGGCTTCAGGTGAATTAAATGATATGACATCCCGCCGCCGACGTCAAAAGAAACCATATCGCCAGGGGTTGGCTCCTGGGCCGCGCCGCCGACGGGGAGGGAAGGGGCGGGGCTGGTCCCTCCGGGTCAAGCCGCGCCTTGGTTTCCGCCCGGTCAACCGCCCCGGGACGAGATCGCGGCAGGATCCCGCTGGAGACAGTCCGGGCGGCGCTCCAGCGCCCGCTCCAGGAACTGGTCGATATCCCGCTCCAGTTCGGCCAGCCAATCCACAATGGCGCGTCCCTCGGGGGTCAGCTCGGAATTGCGCTTGCCCCGGGGGCCATGCTCCACCAGGGGAAAGCCGAGGCGTTCCTCCGAGGCCTTGATCCGCCCCCAGGCCGCGCGATAGCTCATGCCCATCGCCTCTGCCGCCTTGGCCAAGGAACCCTCGCGGTGCAAGGCTTGGAGCAACTCCAGACGGCCGTGGCCGAAAAGCACCCGGCCCTCGCGCTCGATCCAGACCTTGTAGCGAATCCGCAAGCCCACCTCCCTACCCCTGCACCCCGGCAAACAACTGGCGGGCGGTTTTCACCATCTATTTTACGGCAAGCTCCGGCCCGCGGCCGAACCTTTATCGGTCCGGTCCGGGTCCGGCCCCGGGACCACGGCGGTGGTCCGCCCCCGGGCCTGAGGGGCCGGTCCGGGCCTGAACGCTGGAGGTGCTGGAGGCGCTTGGTGATGATGGCGCGCGGCGCGGCCCCGGCCTGGTCAATAGCTTGCCCAACGAGGCCAGGCCGGTCCATTGTGCCGTCCGGCGCGCCATTGGTCAAGCCAGCCTTTAGGGTTATGAAACCCGCGCCGGATCAGCTCTTGAGGTTGATGGCCGTCTTGAGCATCTCGTCGCTGGTGGTGATGCTCTTGGAGTTGGCCTGGTAAGCGCGCTGGTAATTGATCATGTTCACGAATTCCTGGGCCAGGTCCACGTTGGCCTGTTCCAGGGATCCGGCCTCGATGGTGCCCAGGCCCTCGGCCCCGCCGGGCAGGCCGTAAACCGGAACGCCAGCCGCGGCGGTGGCCGCCCAAAGATTATTCCCCACCCGCTGCAGTCCCTCCGGGTTCTTGAAGCCGGCCAGGGTGACCGAGGCCAGAATCTCGGTGGAGCCATCGCCGTAGGTGCCGATGACGTTGCCGTACTTATCCACGGTGAGGGAAGTCAGGGCGCCCATGTCGGCGCCGTCGCTGTTCAAGTAGATCATCTCGCTGCTGCCGGACGATTGGGTGGAGCCGGCGGCGTCAGCGGGGGTGTAATCGAAGGTGATGTTCTGCGCCGCGCCGTTGAAGGTGAAGGCCAGGCTCACCGCTCCCTCGGTCTCGGCGCTGGTGGTGCCGTCGGCCGCCGCCGTGATCTGGGTGTAGGTATTGAAGTCCAGCCCCAATCCCGCGCCCAGGGTGTTGGCGGTCCCGGTGGTCAGCGTGGCGGCGGCCCCGGTGTCGCTGCGGGCCAGCTCCAGATGGGTGGTTCCGCCGTCCACCAGGCTGGTGGCCTCGACCAGGCTGGTGGCGCTGTTGTCCAGCCCGCCCGACAGGGTGGCCCCGCTGACCCCCAGGGTGCCGCTGGCGGCCAGGGCGATGGCGTTGCCGGCGGTGCCCACGCTGGAGGCCGTCAGATAGACCCCGTTGCCGCCGTTGTGGCTGGCGGTCACCCCCAGGCCGGCGGCGTTGATGGCCGCGGCCAGGGTGGCGGCGTCGGTGAAGTCCACCCCCTGGGTGAAGGTGGTCCCGGCCACGGTCACGGTGTCGCCGGCCGCCAAGTTGGTCAGGTCCAGCGCCCCGGTGGCGGCCAAGCCGCTGTTGATCTCGCTGACCAACTGGGCCAAGGTGGTGTCGTCATCCTGGGTAAGGCCGGCTCCGCTGACCGTCAGGTCGCTGGCGGCGGCCCCGGACTTGGCGTAAAGGGTGACCACCCCGGCGTTGGCCACCGCGTACACCCCCTGGGTGGCGTCGTTGTTGATTTGGCTGGCCAGATCGTTGGCCGCCGCGGTGGCGTTGGCGTTGACCCCCAGGGTGTAGGTGACCCCGCCCACGGTCACGGTTTCCGCGCCGGTGGTGGCTCCGGCGAAGGTCACCGTGGCCCGGGTGGTGTAGGTTTGGGCGCTGGCCCCGGTGTAGCTCAGGCTCTCGCCCAGGCGGTTGCTGACCACGCCGGCGCTGGAGGTTACCCCGGCCTGGCTGCGGTAGGCGTCGCCGGTGGCCCCATAGGATAATGAAGTCCCCACCAGGTGGCCGTTGGTGTCGAAGTGCAGGTAGTAGCTATTGGTGGGGGTCAGGGGATTGGGGGTGTAGACCCCGTTCTCCAACTCGTACACCGTGGCCTTCCAGACATGGGCGCTGCCGGTCGGCGCGGCTCCACTGTAGCTGTCCAGACGCTGGTAGTAGGTCACCAGTTGGTGTTGCCCGCCGTTGGCGTCATAGGCGGTCAGGCCATAGGCGTAGTTGTAGGAAGTATTGTCGCTGGGCACCGCCGCGTCGTCCTGGTCGTGATACTTGGTGTCGCTGGCGTTCAGGTTCAGGGTCAGGTCGAACAGGCTGGTGGCCCGGGCCAGGGTGGTGGTGAAATCGAATTGCAGGTCACCGGTGCCAGCCGCGCCACCGGCCCCCATGCTGCCCTGCACCCGATAGCCCAGTTGGTTGACCAGATAGCCCTCGGCGTCCACCCCGAAACTGCCGTCACGGGTGTAATAGAACCCGTTGGCGGTCTGCGGCCTGACGACGAAAAAGCCGTTGCCGTTGATGGCCAGGTCCAGGGAGCTGTCGGTGTCCACGATGGAGCCCTGGGTCATCACGTTGTTGGTGTTGACGTAGACCCCGTTGCCAACCTGCTCGGCGTTGTCGACGCCAGTGGCAAACTGGCGCGCCATGATGTCGCCGAACAAGGCTCGGCTGGCCTTGAAACCGGTGGTGCTCTGGTTGGCCAGGTTGTCCGAGACGCTGGTGATGGCGGTGGTATAGGACTTGAGCCCGCTCATACCATTGTAAAGCGAGGTTATCTGCATCCGGCTTCCCCTTCCCTGGAGAGAACCCACTAGGTCGGCCATAAAGCAAGCAACCGGGATGCCAAACGCCCATGCGAGATGCATTTTTCTGATTTATCATGTAGTTTCATATTGTTATCCTCCGAATCATCCCAAGGAAATCGCGGTGGCGATCGGCAGTAATTGCCACCATCGCGCCGACTCTGCCTAGCACCGTCGCTGGCCCTACCCGTTCCCACAGGGGCGTGGTACCCTGCATCCAACTCACACTCCTTTTTCGGAGACCTGTCGATGCCCCTCTTCGACCAGACCGGAATCATCCAGTCCGCGCCCGGGGTGCGGGTCGAAGGGCCGGCCTCCCAGGCCCAAGCGGAGGCCGTCGCCGGAGAGGCTCCCCTGGAGCTGCGTCTCAACGGCCGCTCCCACACCATCCTCATGGCCACCCCCGACTTGGTGGAGGAGCTGGCCTGGGGTTATTGCCTCAGCGAAGGCGTGGTGGACTCCAGCGACCAAGTGCTGGGCGTGAGCTTGGGCCAGGGCCGGCTTCCGGGGTTGGGCCTGGTCTTGTGGGCCGATGTTCGCTTGGACCCTGACCTCGCCCGCCGGGCCAAGGTGCGGCGGGTGGCTCCGGCCGCCACCTCCTGCGGTCTATGCGGCCTGCAATCCCTGGACGACCTCGCCGGGGAGGTCGACCCGGTCCCGGCCACGGAAATGGCGGTGGAATGCGAGGCCTTGCACCGCCTGCTGGCCGCCATGGAGGGGGGCCAAGACATCTTCCGCCGCACCGGCGGCGCCCACGCCGTGGCCCTGGGCGCGCCCCAGGGTG
>JAIUYB010000032.1 GCA_020216625.1 Desulfarculus sp. | reverse complement strand
GACCGGGTCCAGGCCCGCCTGGGCGCGCCAGTGGTGGTGCTAAGCTATGGCCGTTTCGCCAGCTTCGACCCAGTGGTCTACGAATCCCTCCGCTTGGCCGGGCGCATCCTGGGTCGGGGGGAACGGGCCGAGGCGGTGGTGGGCTTCATCGAGGCCGCGCGCCAGGATCTTCAGGCCCGCACCGCCGGACTGGCCAAGGGCCAACGCGCTCCTGCCTACATCGGCGGCATCGGTTTCCGGGGCGAACACGGCCTGGAGAGCACCGACGCCGACTACGTCCCCTTCGTCTGGGTGGGGGTGACCAACCTGGCCCGCACCTGGGGCAAGGCCGGGCACCAGTTCGTGGAGCGCGAGCAGATCCTAGCCCTGGATCCGCCGGTGATCTTCGTGGATGGCGGCGGTTTGGGCCGACTACGGGAGGATGTCGTCCGACGGCCGCAGTTTTACCAAAGTCTGAGCGCCTTCCGCGCGGGACGGATCTACCTGCTTCATCCTTTCAACTGGTATGTCACCAATCTGGGCACCACTCTGGCCGACGCTTATGCCATCGGCAAACTTCTCTACCCAGCGGCCTACGCCGACCTGGACCCAAAGGTCAAGGCCGACGAGATATACACCTTCCTGCTGGGCCGGCCAGTCCAGGCCCAGATGGCGTCCCACTATGGCCCACTGGGACAAGCCCTGGACCTGGCGGCGCCGCCCAAGAGGGAATGAACATGGTTAACCAGGCCAAGGCAGCGTTCTTCGACGCCCAGGTGGACTCCCCTTGGGCCGCCCTGGACTATGGCGAGGCCGAGCGGCCCAAATTGGAGCGCTTGCTGAGCGAAGCCGAGTTGGGTCCGGGCCAACGGGTGCTGGAGCCGGGCTGTGGCACCGGTCGGCTTACCAAGGTCCTGGCTGGAGTGGTGGGTGTTGACGGCCTGGTGCTGGCCCTGGACATCAGCCCGGCCATGACCAAGGCTTGCGCCAACCGGGTGGCGGGATTGCCCCAGGTCCAGACGCTCTGCGCCGCCCTGGAGGACTTGAGCGAACCGGCGGCCAGCTTCGACCGGGTGATCTGCCACCAGGTTTTTCCGCATTTCGACGACCAAGCCGCCGCCCTGACTCGCATGGCCCAACTGATCCGGCCCCGCGGGGTATTGGTGGTGGCCCATTTCATCAACAGCCATGAGATCAACGACACCCATCGCAAGGCTGGCACCGTGGTGGAGGGCGACCTACTTCCCCCGCCGGAGACAATGCGCCGGATGGTGGTCGAGGCTGGTTTGATTCTGGAATGGCAGACCGACGACGGCCTGGGCTATTTCCTCAAGGCCCGCCGCCTGGGCGATGGTTGTTGCCTGAACGATCCCTCCTTCGGGAGTTGAAAGGAGCCGCGAGATGAGCGCCTGCACCCTAAACCAACACCTGATCGAACGCGCGGTGGAGTTCCACGGTCATTGGTGCCCTGGCCTGGCAATCGGCTTGCGGGCCGGTGAGTACGCCCTTAATCATCTGGGCCGGGCGGCCGACGAGGAGATCGTGGCGGTGGTGGAGACCGACATGTGCGGGGTGGACGCCATCCAGGTGCTCACGGGCTGCACTTTCGGCAAGGGCAACCTGCTTTTCCGCGACCACGGCAAGATGGCTTTCAGTTTCTATCGTCGCTCCGACGGACAGGGGGTGCGCCTGGTTTTCGATCGCGCCCGGCTGGACCAAGCCGGTGACGATTTCGCGGAGCTGAATCAGAAATGGCTGCGCAACGAGTTGGACCCGGATGGCGAGGCCCGTCTGATGGAGATGCGCCAGGAACGCACCCGCTGGATCATGACCGCGCCCCTGGAGGAGGTGTTCACCGCCAAGACCCCTGACTTCGCCATGCCGCGGCCGGCTCGCATCCTCACGAGCCTGACCTGCGATCAATGCGGCGAAAGCGTGATGGAATCGCGAACCCGGCGCCTGGAGGGGCGCACCTTGTGCATCGCTTGCTTCGAGGCTCGCGATAAATGGCTGTAACCGGGGGCGGGCGGGGAGGGCGGGACGAAAGCGCCGGAAGCGTTCGGGCCAGCTCACCCAACTTCCAACATGGGGTGTTGCACATCATTGGCTGCGGACCCGGCGGACCCCGCACCGCCACGCTCCAGGCCCTGGAAACCATCCGGCGCATGGATGTGATCCTGGCGCCAGCGCGTCAAGCCAAGCTCTTTGCCGACTACATCGGGGAAAAGCCGGTGGCCTTCGATCCCTGGGCCGGGTTCTGGGATTATTACGGTCAGCGTTTCGACCGCCTGACCCCGGCCCAGACCAAGCGCTTTCCCGCCGCCCGCGCCAAGGCCCAGGCCAAGAATCTGGCTCGCTTGCGGGCGCTGCTGGAACAGGGACTGGACGTGGGTCTGTTGGAATTCGGCAATCCTTGTCTCTTCGGCCCGGGGCAGTGGTACGCCGAGCAGCTCCATCCGGCCGAGGTGGTGGTCATCCCCGGCATGGGGGCCGATGCCGCCGCCCTGGCGGCCCTGAGAGCCAGCGCCATGCCCGCCCACGACGCCCGTTTTCTGGTGCAGAGCGCACCGTTTTTTCTGACCGGCCAGGGGGTCTCGCCGGCCATGCGCCTGGAGCGGGAGGCGCGGGACCGGGAAATCTGGTCGCTCCTGGCCAAGCAACCCCACAGCCTGATCCTCTATATGGCCTTAGCCGACAGCGCGCACTTGCTCAAGCTGCTGCTGGCCCATTACCCCGGAGACCTGCCCTGCGCGGTGGTGTATTGGGCCGGGGAGGGGGACAAGCAACGAGTGGTGCGGGGACGGTTGGATGAAATGGAGGCCAGGTTGGCCGACGAGCCGGAGCGCTTCATGGGGTTGTTGTTATTGGGCCGTTTTCTGGAAGGCCGTCCCTTCACCGCCTCCCAGGCTGGCTAAGCCTGTTAAGTACGAGCTGATCGCTCCTGGTTTCGCCTGCGCGACATCGGTTTCGGGGCTCCGTGGCGCGCGGCTTCAAGGAGGGCATCCCGCAGAAAATCACTGGCCAAATGATCCTCGATGCGCGAAGCTGATCCAACGCCACATGCAGTGATGAGCCAACAAGATCGAAATTGGATCGCGATGCGCGGGAAGCAAGAATTCGATCCTCCCTGGCACTTGAAGCCAGCCCATATTCAGTCAGTCCTGGCCAGCAGCGGACTACGGGCCAGGAAGGGCGCCTCCCTCCGGGCAGGGACGCGGGAAATCATTTTCGATCTGGCTGGTGGCATCCGGTTGATGGGAGGCTACACCCCCGCGCCCTCCCCCGAGCGTGGATTGGTCGTCCTGATCCATGGCTGGGAAGGCGGAATGGATTCCGCCTACATCCTCAGCGCGGGCGCGCACCTGCACCGTCAGGGTTATGGTGTGTTTCGGCTTAACCTGCGCGATCACGGCGGCACCCACCATCTCAACGAGGGCATTTTTTACGCCACTCTGATCGAGGAAACCCACCAGGCGTTGAAGTTAGCCGCCGCGCTGGCCGGACCGAATCCAGCCTATTTGGCCGGTTTTTCCCTGGGGGGCAATTTCGCCTTGCGCCTGGGGCTGCTATGCCGCGATGACCCCATACCCAACCTGAGCAAGATCCTGGCCGTCAGCCCAGTCCTCGATCCTGCCAAAGCCACCAGGGCCATCGACGCCCATCCGCTTTTCCGTTGGTATTTCGTGAAAAAATGGAAGCAATCCCTGGCCCGCAAGATGGCCGTCCATCCCCATCGCTACGATTTCCGCCGCGTCCTGGCCCTGGACTCGGTGGGAGCCATCACCAACGCCCTGATCCGTGATCTTGGAGAGTTTGCCTCGGCCCAAGACTATTTTGATCGCTACAACATCACCTGCGACCGCCTGGCGGGGTTGACCTTGTCCACCGCCATCGTGGCCGCGGCCGACGACCCCATCATTCCCGCCGAGGATTTTCGCGATCTGCGCCTCGGTCCGTCCACCCGGTTGCACTTGCATCGCCATGGCGGCCATAGCGGATTCATCCAGAGCTGGTCCTTCGACGCCTGGCACGAGCGTTTCATGACCCAGTTTTTCGTTGGCTAACCGATCCGCGCGATGCATGCCAATCCTCGAATTTGTCCATGATGCCGAGTCGATTCATCCTGCGCCGACGAAGCAGGTAGGCGGGAACGCCCGAAATGGCGATGAGCAGGCCGATCAAGGCGTCGCGCGGATTGAACATGAAAATCCTGGCCGCGATCCAGGCGTAGGCGAACAGGAACAATACCGTGGTGAAAGGGTAGCCCCAGACCTTATAGGGACGGGACAGCTCGGGCCTGCGCAGCCGCAGGACGATTACGCCCCCGGCGGTGGCGATGGAGGTGAGCAGCATGAAGAAAGCCGTGAAGGAGAGCAGCTGATAGAAACTTCCCAGCAGAACCATGACGCAAGATACCAGGGCCTGGCTGGCGATGGCCCAGTGCGGGGTTTGGCGCGAGGGATGGGCTCGGGCCAAGCGACGCGGAAAGAGGCCATCATGGGCCATGGCGAAGTAGATGCGGGGAGCGGTCAGAGTCACCGAGTTGAGGCTGCTCATGATGGCCAGCATCACCGCCGCGGCCAGGATGCTGGCGGCGCTGGGGCCAAACAGGGCCGCCCCCGCCCGGCGGGCAATGTCCACCACGCCGGCCATCTCCGGCAGAGGCAGGGCATAGATATAGATCACGTTGACCGCCACATAGACCAGGGTGATGATCAGGCTGCTGATGATCAAGGACCGGGGCAGGTTTTTTTGTGGCTCTATCATTTCGCTGGCAACATAGGCCGAGACGAACCAGCCGCTGTAGGTGAAAAACACCGAGACCATCGCTGGTCCGAACAGGTCGGCCAGCGTGGACGCGCCGGAGTTCAGGGAGAAGTGCTCCCATTGACCTTGGCCTCCGACAAGCCCCATCGTCACTAGAATCAGGATGGTCATCAGGCTCAGGCCTCCGACCAGGTTCTGGATCCTGCTGGTCCAGCGCACGCTGAAGTAGTTCAGGGCCGAGAAGGCGAGGATGACCGCCAGGCCGATCAGGTTGACCAGCCAAGGGGGCGCGGCCACCTGGTCGCCGTAGATGAGGGGCAGCAGATAGGCGCTCAGGCCCAGGGCCAGGGCCGCTATGGATCCAGGGTTGATGATGAAAAACCCGATCCAGCCCACCAGGAAGCCGGCCAGGGGGCCATATGCTTCGCGCAGGTATACATAGTCCCCCCCGGCCCGGGGGAAGGCCGACCCCAGCTCGCCGTAGCTCAACGCGCCCAGCAGAGTCAGCCCTCCCCCCAGCACCCAGACCGCCAACACATGCCAGACGTCGCCGATTTCTTGGACGATGAAACCGGTGGTGGTGAATATCCCCACCCCGATCACGTTTCCAACCACGATCATCACCGCGTCCCAGAGACCCAGCTGTCGCTTCAACCCGTTGCCGTCGTCTGGCATGATGGCGACGCTCCCTTGCTGTCTACTTGACCTCGATGGCGTAGCTGGACATGTACATCCGCTTGTCGCAGACCTCGGCGGGCTGATAGGGCGTGCTGTGGCCGAGGATCACCAGCCAGTGGCCAGCCACCTCCATTTTCAACTCCGCCTTGCCCTCGGCGTCGGCGCTGGTCTCCAGGGCCATGGGCGCGCCGTGGCCTTCTTGGGATTTGGCGTTGGCCTGCGGTTGATAGCCGGCATAGGTGGCCTTGATCTTGGCCCCGGCCAGGGGTTGGCCTTCGAACAAGACCTGGATCGGCAGGACATCGCCTTTTTTCAATCCGTTCACGGCAGCCAGCGGCTTGAGTTGCAAGGCTTGGTCGCTCTGGATCGCTCCCTGCCCTTGAGCGCCGGCGAACAAAAAGGCGTTGGCCACCATGCGCGCTTCCATGCAGCTCTTGACCTCCGGGAAGTCCTTGCGTCCGCCACGCTTCATGCCTTCCGGGGGGCGGCTGAACAGACCGGCAGGCATGGCCGCCACCAGCAGGTAGGGACCGGGACGGTCGATCTTGAGCTGGTAGGTGTCGACCGCGGTTTTTTCCAAAGCGACCTGGCCTCCGCCGGGGATGATGGCCAGGGCCTCGCCGACCATGCCTTCCTTCACCGGCTGGTCCTCCCGGCTGGCCGGGTAGTCATGACCGAAGCCGACCTTGATCCGCACCGTGTCGCCCACCTGAGGGAAGTGGTTGTCGGGGGCCAGCCAAATGTTGTGGGCCAGGGCCGGTCCACTCACGCTCAGAAGGCAAAAACCGCCGCAAGCCGCGGCCCAGCGAATTAGGCGTCTCATGGCTCGTCTCTCCCGAGTGGTCGTCATGCCGGCCAGGGCATGGCGGGGTTAAAACGGTTTCTCGTTGGTCAGGAAGTCGCCCACATAGAGCAGGTGGTGGAAGGGCAGCTTTTGTCCGCTAACCTGCTGCATGATGCCGCCCAGCGTGCCCCGCATCACCTTCTCTTCGTTTTGGAAGCCGGCCTCGAACACAATCGCCACCGGGGTCTCGGGCGGGTAGTGTTTGGAGAGGGAATCGACGAATTTCTGGAACTCCGTGCGCATGGTGAACAAGACCATGGTGGCGCGGTGACGAGCCATCTCATCCACCGTCCAGCCCGAGGCCAAGAGCACTGAATGGGAGGTCTCGCCCTCGGTCACCCCACGGGCCAGGGCGGCGTTGGCGGCGTTGAAGCAGCTCAGGCCGGGCACCACCTCGGTGTCCAGCTCGGGCAGGGCGGCCAGGGTCCAGGAGCAGGGGCCATAGACCAGGGGATCGCCGCTGTCGAGCATGGCCACGGTCTGGCCCTGGGCCACCGCCTGGTGGGTCAGGGCCACGAACTCGGCCTGCTTGCGCTGGTATTCCTCGCAGCTCATACGCTCGCGGGCCTTTTCCTGCTCGCTGAGTTTGGCGCAATCCTTACCGAAGAAGGGGAACAGGCGGTGATAGCCGTCCAGCACCCGCTTGCCCGCCAGTTCGCTGGCGAAACGCACTTGGAGGTCGCGGCCGGCGAAGACCAGGTCGGCCTTCTTGATCACCTCCAAGGCGCGCAGGGTGGCCAGGTCCGGGTCCCCCGGACCCATGCCCACCAGGTAGAACTTGCCCTGGCCGGGCTGGCCTCCGGGCTTTTCGGGACGGTGCTGGGAGCGGGCCAAGTCGCGGCCCAGATAGACCAGGGAATTCCGAAGGTCCTGACCGGACAGCTTGGACTTGATGTCGACCATGTCGCCCAGGATGACCCGCTCGTGACCCCGCATGCCGGCGTTGGCCACCACGGCCACCGTCATGTCGGGCGGGTTGACCCTGGCCAGCCGCTCCAGAAGAGCCTCCAGATCCCGGGGCATGAAGATGACCAGGGTGGCCTTGTCATGCCCGGAAAGGTTTTCCAGGGTGTCGGCGCGGCCGTCTTTTTGGAAGGGCGCGGTGATGATGACTTCGCCCAGGCCCACCTTGAGGGCGGCGTTGGCGGCGTTGAAGGCGCTGAGGCCGGGCACAACCTTGGGGTTCAGATCCTTGAGAGCCAGAAGGGTCCAGACCCCGGGGCCGTAGATGGTGGGGTCGCCGCCGCTGAGCATCACCACCCGCTTACCCTGGCCCACCTCCTGGCGGACCAGGGCCGTGAAGTCGGCCTGCATCTTCTTGAACTCGGCGCAGGTCTTGCCCCAACGCTTGCCCGCCTCGGGCGAGACCTTGGCGCAGTCCTGGCCGTAGAAGGGGAATGCAAGGTTGTAGCCCTCGATCACCCGCTTACCCATCAGGTCCACCAACGGGGCCAGCAGGTCGCGGGTTTTGGCGTCGCAGAAGACCACGTCGGCTTCGGCGATGGCTCGCACCTGGCGGGGGGTCATCAGGTCAAGGTCGCCGGGACCCAGGCCCACCAGTTGATAGCCGCCCGGGTTTGCTTCCGCCGCCCCGGCTGGGACTGGACCGACCAAAAGCGCAACCGCAAGCGCCATCGCCGCCACCAAGGCCAATCCCCGTCCGCCGGCCCAGCGCAGCGGGCTTGTCGCGCGAAATTTCATCGGCGTTCTTCTCCCTGATTGATGGTCGAATCCTGGTTTAGCTCCGCGCCTCATTGGCGCGGGTTCGATTCTGCCTGGCGCCGGTGGCCGGCAGCACGCCCTCCACGCCGGCATCACAGTCTGAAACTCAGACCCACCCCGTAGGTGCGGTCGGTGCCCGGATAGCCGCTGGTGTCGTAATAAGTGGCGTCGAAGGCGTTTTCGATGAACAGGCGCAGGACGCCGTCCTTGCAGGGGCCCCATTGCTTGAACAGGTTGAACTGCACCCCGAAGTCCACCAAGTGGTAGGCGTCGATGGCCACCTCGCGCACGGTCCAGGTGTCGGCGGTCAACTGCTCGGCCACCTCGCTCACCTGCTTGTCCTGGAATTTGTAATCAAGGAGCAACTTGACGTTCTTGAGCAGGTTGTAGCGCAGACCGGCGTTGACACGGTACTTGGCCACGTTGGATGCGGCGTCGAAGCCGGCCAGTTCATTGCCTTGGTTTTCCAGCTTCTGATAGGTGGCGCCCAGGTAGAAGGACAAGTCGGGGAGGAGATTGCCGCCGATCTCCAGCTCCACTCCCCTGCGCACCATCTCGTCCAGGTTGATCTTGTAGTCCTTGTATTCCATCCCCGGCGTCACCTTGTTCTTGGCGCTGGGGGTGTACTTGGCGTAGTTGGAGTTGTTGGCGATGTAATCCTCGATGATGTAATGGAAATAGCTCAGCTTGGCCTCGATGTTGCCCACCAGGCGGCGCTTGAGGATGGCGTCGACGCCCAGGCCGTGCTCTGGATCCAGCCAGGCCCCGCTAGGACGGCCTTGGGGGTTGTAGTCGCCGTGGTAGTCCGGCGCGCGCCAGATGCGGCTGACGCCCAGGGAGATCGAGGTTTCGCGCAGCGCCGTAGCCAGGTCGTCCAACTCGTAGGTCAGCATGGACTTGGGCAGCACCTCGCCCCAGCTTCGCTCGATCCAGTCCGGCCGACCGGTGATGTATTTGCCGGTGGTGGTGGTGTTGCTGACCCAGATGTCCACCTGCTCGTAGCGCAGGCCGGCGGTGAGGCTCAGACGGGGAACGACGCGCCATTGGTGTTGAACGCCCATTCCCTTGATTTCCATGCGCTTGTCCTTGGTGTCGTGATCGCCGTCGTAGAGCTGCTGACCATCGACCTCCAGGGTGGTCTCGTGGCTGTCGTTGAAGCGGTAGCGATCCTGAAGCTTGGCCGCTTGTTGGTAGTAGCGGGTGAACATGGAGGTATAGACACCCTTGTCCAGGTAGGCGCGATCCTTGGTCTCCTCGGCGTAGGATGCCTCGGCCGAAAGTTCGCCCAGGCTTGTTGGCTGGCGATAATCCAGACGGTAGGAGAAGGCGTTGCCATCCCAGGAGGGGCTGTCGCTATTGGTGAAGGCAGAGCCAGTGACCACCGGGTAGGCGCTGTCGTACTGAGTGGTCTTGTCTCCAGGGTCGTTGTTGACCGGGATCCGCTTGTCGTTGTCGGAGTAGGATCCGGTGAGGGCGAGGTGGCCGCCGGAGGGGATCACATAGCCCATCCGGCCCACAACGGTGCTGATCTCGGCCTCGCTGTTGCGCAGATAGCCGTCGGTCTTGTATTTCTGGTAACCCAGGTCATAGGTGAACTGGTCTGCGCTGCCCTGGGCGCTCACGGTGTAGTTCTGCGTGTTGTAGGATTTGTAACTGGTGGAGACCTTCACCTCCGGCACGGCGTCCGCGCGCAGGGCCGGGGCCCGGCTGACCAGGTTGACCACGCCGCCGATGGCCTTGGCTGGATACAAGGCCGAGTGGGGGCCGGGTAGCACCTCGATCTTTTCGATCAAAAATGGCGGCAGATAGGCGTAATCGACGATGTTGGTGGACTTGCGACCGCCGGTGCGGCGCAGGTCCAGCCCGTCGATGGCCACGACGAACCGGTTGGTTTCGAAAGACCGCAGCGAGAAGCTGTCATCGGATGGCACCAGGTCGCTGCCACCCCGGTAATCGAACATGATCAGGTTTTTCAGATAGTCACCCACGTTCTGGGCTGGGATGACGGTGTCGTAGTTGTCCAAGACGATGGTGGTGGAGGTCGGAGTCAGCGCCACCGCCTGGTCGCCGGCGCTGGAGCTGACCACGATCTCATTGAGTGAATGCGCCTTGCTGGTGGCTGGTTGCGACTCGGCGGCTTGCGGCCCCCCTGGCCAGAGCCCAAGGAAGCCCAGCAGGAGCAGGCCAGTCAGGATTTTGATCCAGCCACCACCCGCCCGGCCTTGCGCCCGACGAATCGCGAGACCGCTCTTTTCCCAGCCAAATTCGCGCGGCGCCGCATCCACGCTAAACGCGACACGATAAGACATGTGAATTTCCTTTCCCGGGTTTGGGCGTCGATGCCCCAGCTCTTTGGTCAAACGTTCAGGCTCCCTTCAGCCAACCGCTCCCACGCATGATCGCTGGCGCGCCCAAGCACCCTGGCCGGCCTCAACCCAAAGAGAGGCCACCAAAAAAAGACCACGAAGGCAGTCCCCCCCAGAGGGGGCGCGGCCTTCGTGGTCCGAGTTGCTTTCGGGTTGTGGTTCGCAGGCGTCAGCGCATGCCGACGGCGATTGGGCGGCTCATGCCTTGCGAGAAGCGCACGAAAATTGGTTGAACACCGAATGTGGCCTTCGGATCCACATTGTGTCAGGTGAATTAACAAAGGTTGTTGGTGAAGTCAACAAAAAACTCCTGCAGACAGTCGGTGGTTGCGGTTCTGACTGGTGCACCCCAGCGCATTTCCGGCTCATCCGCCAATGCCTTTAGGTGAAACCGACCCCGGGACCCGCATGGTGAACCTGGATCGGTGTCAATTCTACCCTTCGGGTCGCCTGTCCGCGGGTGGACCGCCTTGGTGCATCTTGCTGTTAATCTTAACGATCACCAGCGGATAGACTGTCAGATCATCTGTTGGGGCTTGAAAAAGATCTGGGTTACGGCCACGACTGCACCAGGATGCGCCAGAACAAGGGCTCACCAATCCAGCGGCCAAGGTTCTCCAACAGGTTGCCTGGCAACCTATCCGCTGGCCGGGGAGGAGTTTCACGAGATCCCGACTGATGATAATTAACTTTAATTAGATCGGTTACTACGAAGAACCTAGAAAAACAGGACCGGTTCGGCTAAACTAACCATAAATGCGACAAAAGATGCATGGCTCGCTCCATAGGGCCGCCCCATCACTCTAGGGACCTGACAGAGCAGAAGGACAAAAGCCGAGTTGGGCTTTGACGCCCCCTCGGGTTGACTCTGGTCACGGACACCTGCCCGTCCTATACGCCAGATTCGCATCGCATCGAGGTTGGCATTCACCAGGCATTGCCGCGGCATTTCTGGTGAACAGGTCATCTACGCACCGGACTTTTGCCCGGTTGCCGAGCGATGCGCCGCGCGGTTACGACGCCCCCAAACAGGTATGCAAAATTCATTCGGCTTGAGGAGGTGGCATGGTGCTGCGACTGTATACAGTC
>JAIUYB010000031.1 GCA_020216625.1 Desulfarculus sp. | reverse complement strand
CAAGGCGGTGACCCGCTCCCAGGTCAGTCACGTGGGGGTGATCCTGCAAACCCAGGCCACCTACGACACCGGCGATCAGGCGCGTTTCTTCAACCTGATCATCGAGTCGACCAAGTGGAACGGATTCATGGGGGTGGACGCTATCCGCCTGAGCGACCGGCTGCGCAGCTATGATGGCCAGGTCTGGTGGCTGCCCCTGAACAAGAAGCTGCGCCAGGAGCGCAAGTTCGACCTCAAGAAATTCTTTGATTTCCTGTACGCCCAGAAGGGCAGGCCCTATGACCTCAAACAGGCGGTCAATTCGGCCCTGGACGCCCTTGACAAGATTGTGGGACAGCTCAGCCCCACCGCCAACACCGAGGATTTCAGCCGCTTCTTCTGCTCCGAGCTGGTGGCGGCGGGTTTGGAGGCCGGCGGCCTGCTGCCCAGGCTCAACGCCAGCGAGGTGACCCCCATCGACCTCTGCACCTGGACCATCTTCGAGCCCGACTATCACCAGATCTACTGGACCAAGAAGCCCCCGTCCTCGGAGCAGGTGGAGATCAAGTTCTTCAACACCTGCGACCCGGCCCAGTGGTCGGCCAAGCAGGCGGCTTGACCATGCAGAGCGACTTCCACTACTACGCCACCGCGGTGCTGGCCCGGGCGGCGGGCTTTGGCGAGGACCAGGCCCTGACCATCGCCTACGCCGCGCAATACGTGGACGACGCCCGGGACGGGCGCGACATCCTGGTGGGTGGGCGGGAGTTCTCGCCCCTGTCCACCGCCAACGACTTCGGCCGCTACCTGGCATCCAAGGACCGCGACGTCTGGCTGAAGGTCTATCTGCCCTTCCATTTCCTGCCGCCGGGGCCTATTGCCTCGGAGGCGGACGATTTCATCACCCGTCCCCTGGGCCGCCTGGCCGAGCGGCTCATTCAAGACGTGGCCCGGGAAGCCGACGCCGACCCTGACTATCGCCTGGTCCGGCTGGGAGTGGCCCTGCACACCATCGCCGACACCTGGGCCCACCAGGGCTTCTCCGGCCGCTGGAGCCGGGAGAACGACGTGACCGAGTTGGAATCCCTGGGCGCGCCCACCAATCTGCGGGAGGCCATGGCCGAGGCCTGGCGCGACTTCACCGGCCCCATCCACGCCGCCAACCCCATGCAGGTGGCCCATTTCCAGGCCGAGTTCTGGCCGGACTACCCCTTCCTGGCCTGGCGGGCCCATTTCGCCGCCCCGGGGGCGGCCGGGCGGGAGCATCGGCGCGACAATCCCCGCGAGTTCCTGGCCGCCGCGCGCTGGCTCCACCAGACCATGAGCGATTGGCCCAAGCCGCCGGATCGGTCGGTCATGTCCTGGGATGAACTGGCCCCCATGGTGACCGCGCGCCTGGCGGTGAGCGACCCGGACCGCGAGGCCCGCTGCCGCCCCTGGCGGACGGCCTTCGCCCACCTGTTTCCGGCGCATGGCGGCCTGCCCCAATACGACCCCCACGCCTGGGAGGTGGCGGCCCTGGGCGAGAAGCTGAAACAAACGCCTTTCAGCGACGCGGCCGAGGCGCTGGGCAGTCGCCCCAGCTACCCCGGCCGCACCGGTTTCGTGGATTCGCTCTGGGTGAAGTTCCACCGCGCCGCCGCCGCCCAACGGGCCTGGCTGGCGCGGCAGGTCCGCTTCTAGCCCAGCTTGGCCTGACGCCGGACCAGCTCCAGCGCCTCCTCGCGCCGCGCGTAGAGGCGCTGGGGCTCTCTTTGCCCCACGGTCTGGATCAGGTAGGCGGTCAGCAGCGGCAGGGCGATGGTGCTGTCGGTGTAGCAGACCACGGTGTTGGGCAGGCCCTCGGGGTCCACCTTGCCCCAGCTCACCGCCTCCGAGGGCGTGGCCCCGCTCAGGCCGCCGGTGTCGGGCCGGGCGTCGGTGACCTGAAGGAAGTAGTCGTGGCCCTTCTCCTCGATGCCCAGCACCTCCTGGATGTGGGGCTCGGTCTGGAGCATGAAGTTCTTGGGCGAGCCGCCGCCCAGAATCACCACCCCGGTCTTGCCTCCGCCGCGCTTGGCCATCAGCACCAGGCCGGCGGTCTCGTTGACGTCCCGGCTGGCGTCCCAGTTGAACTTGCTGCCCATCAGCTGCATGGCCGCCGCGTTCATGCCAATGGAGCTGTCCCCAGGGCTGGAGGTATAGACCGGCACCTGCATCTCGTGGCAGGCGGCCAAGAGGCTCAGATCGCCCAGACCCAGCACCCGCTGGCGCTCGGCCAGGTAGCGGCCGGCCAGGTGGTGGAACTCGGCGCTGCCCATCACCCGGTCGAACTCCGGCGCCTTCATGATCTCGCGGAAGAAGCTATCGGTTTCCAGGAGGACCCGGTAGTCCATCACGATGTCGTAGATGCGCACCAACCCCTGCTTGCGCAGGGCGCAATCGTCGCTGTGGGGCGAGGATTGATGCAGGGTCAGGCCCAGGGCGAAGTGGGCGTCGTGATAAAGATTGGCCCCGGTGGAAATGATGAAGTCCACCAGGCCCCGACGCACCAGGGGCACCAGGCAGGAGGGCCCCAGGCCGGCCGGGGTGAGCGCCCCGGTCAGGGTCAGGCCCACCGTGACCCCGGGCTGAGCCATGCGGCGGGCCCAGAGCTGGGCGCCCTCGCGCAGGCGGGCGGCGTTATAGGCGCTGAAATGCTTGTCGATCAGTTGGACCACCCCCACTCCCTCGTCCATGGCCGGGGGGGTGATGGCCGGTCCTTTACAGGCGTGCATGGTCTCTCTCCTTGAGGGCCAGGCCGATGGCGCGATAAATCAGCTTGGCGCAGGTGAAGTCCGAGGCCGGGTGGGAGCGCATGGGGGCCAGCTCCACCAAGTCGATTCCCAGCACCCGGTGGCGACGGCAGACCGCGGCCAGCCAGGCGGTGACCTGGGGCCAGAAGAGCCCGCCCGGCTCGGGGGTGCCGGTGGCGGCGATGACCGCCGGGTCGAAGCCGTCCACGTCCAGGGTCAGGTAGACCGGGCCCTCGATCCCGGCCAGGGATTTGGGCAGCCAGTCCGGGTCGGCGTGGACCTGGTGGGCCCACATCGGCCTCAGACCCCGCTCCCGCACCAGGCGGGCCTCCTCCACCGAGCAGGAGCGCGCCCCCAGGTGGCGGACCTCCAGGCCCAGGTCCAGGGCCCGCTTCATCACGCAGGCGTGGCTATAGGGGTCGCCCTCGTACTCCTCGCGCAGGTCCAGGTGGGCGTCCAGGCTCAGCACCGTGAAGCCGACTCCGAACTTGGCCACCATGGCCCGCAGGGCGCCCAGGGTCAGACTGTGCTCGCCCCCCACCACCACCGGCAGGCGTCCGGCGTCCAACTCGGCCGCCACCGCGGCCTGAAGCCGGTCCAGGGTGGGGGCCACCCCGCCGGAGACGTCCACCGCCTGCCGGGTGAGGATTCCCTGAAGGTAGGTCTCCTGCTCCAGAACCTCGTCGTACAGCTCCAGGTTGGCGCTGGCGTTCATGATCGAGGCCGGGCCCAGGGCGGTGCCCTCGCCCCAGCTCACGGTGGCCTCCAGGGGCACCGGGATGATCGCCGCCCGGGCCTCGGCCTCGCTGGGTTGGGGCACGTTGCCGAATGTCACCAGGTTTTCGTCCATACCGCTTCCGGGCTAAGAGTTCAATTACGGGTGCAGTATAGGCCGGGGCCCCTATCGCCGCAAGGCCCGGGGAGCCTGGGGCGCTTTTTCGGCTTGACGAACCGCCTGGTGGGAGATAATTAAGACGCTTCCCGGAAAAGACCCCGAAGCGAGGCCGAAGACCGCGCTCGGGAGGGCCGTGGCGTGTAAGGAGGTAGTAAATGCTGGTACCCAAATATATCTATCTGACCAAGGGCAAGGGCGTCCATCGCGAGCACCTGGCCAGCTTCGAGCTGGCCCTGCGCGACGCGGGCATCGCCCAACAGAACTTGGTCTATGTTTCCAGCATCTTCCCCCCGCATTGCAAGCTGATCACGCGCAAGGCGGGAGAGGCCATGCTTCAATCCGGGCAGATATTGTTCTGCGTCATGGCGCGCAACGACACCAACGAACCCAATCGTCTGATCAGCAGCAGCATCGGCCTGGCCATGCCGGCCGACCGCTCGCTGCACGGCTATTTATCCGAACACAAGGGCTTCGGCCAAAACGCCCGCAGCAGCGGCGACTACGCCGAGGACCTGGCGGCCGAGATGCTGGCCACCACCTTGGGCATCGATTTCGACGTGGCCCAGAGCTGGGACGAGAAAAAGCAGGTCTTCAGGATGTCTGGTAAAATAATCAAGACCGACAATCTGACCCAGACCGCGGTGGGTCCCAAGGACGGCAAATGGGTCACGGCGATCTCCGCCGCGGTGATGATCATGGCCTGGCAGGAAGAGAACTAGTCTGGCTTAGTCTCTCCGCTCCTGCCCCCAGGGAGCGAACCATGACCCCGTGCCGCCAGCGCATCCGTCTTGGCCGCCATCTCGGCGAACGGACGGTCGTTCTGGCGCTCGGGGTTCTGCTTTGTCTGGCCCTGGCCGGGCCGGCGGCGGCGCAAGGGCGGCGCCTGGCCCTGCTGGTGGGCATCGGCGCCTTCGCCAGCGGCGCCTTGCCCGATCTGGAATACGCCCACCGCGACGTGTCCCTGGTGCGAAGCTGGCTGCTGGACCCCATGGGCGGCGGCTTCGCGGCCCGCGACGTCACCGTGCTCCAGGACGATCAGGCCACCAAGGCCGGCATCCTGGCCGCCGCCGCGGCCATGGCCCGCCGGGCCGGACCCGACGACCTGGTGCTGCTTTATTTCTCCAGCCACGGCTTCTACACCCAGGACCAGGTGGTGGGCATCGTCTGCCACGACACCCGCCCCACCGGCCAGACCGGGCCTCAGGGCGGCCCCATCGTGGAGCGCGACTCCACCCTGACCCGCGACGACCTCTACAGCTTCCTGGATGGTCTCAAAGCGCGACGCCGGGTGGTCATCGTCGACGCCTGCCACAGCGCCGACCTGACCGAACCCGAACGCGCCCCGGCCCGCGAAGACGCGCCACACCGTGACCAGCGGGGCGCCACCCTGGTGTTGGCCTCCTGCCTCCAGGCCCAGCGGGCTTGGGAGTCCAACGAGCTGGGGGCCAGCATCTTCACCTATTTCATCCTGGAGGGTCTGAGAGCCAACGGTGGAGACCTGGTGCGGGCCTTCCTGCACGCCCAGCGGGAGACCGAGCGCCAGGCCCAGTGCGAAAAGGGTTGGTGCCAGACCCCCTATCTGATCATGCTCCCCTCCCAGGGCAGTCTGTTCCTGGGAGCCGACCGCGAGAGCTAGGGAAACGCCAGTGCGGGCCGAGGACCTGCGCCCCGAGGAGCTGATCCGCCCCGACCCGGTGAACGGCCTGCCATTCTTCGGCTCGGCCCGGCTGGTGGTGACCGGGGCCGGGCCCTTTCTATCCCGCCTGGGGTTGGACCTCATGGAACGCCTGGGCGAGCCCGCCCTGCAGGCGATCTTTTTTCGGTTCGGCTACGAGTCCGGCCTAGGCATGGCCACCTCCTTGTCGGAGGTGTATCAGTGGGAAAGCGACCTGGAATGGTTCAAGGCCGGGTCGGTGGTGCGGCGTTGGTCCGGGCTGGCGGTGGAGGAGATCACCGAGCTGGACTTTGACCGGGCCGCCGGACGCTGCCGCTTCCAGGGCCTCTGGCGCGAGTCCTTCCAGGTCCGCCTGCGTCCACCGGATCAGCGCCCCCCCTACCAGCAACCCATCTGTTCCATCCTGGCCGGCGCGGCCAGCGGCTACGCCAGCGCCTGCCTGGGGCGCGAGGTCCTGGTGCGCGAGACCGACTGCGCCTTCAACGGCGCGCCGGCCTGCCGTTTCGAGGGCCGGCCGGTGGAGGAGTGGGGGTTGACCCCGGAGCAGTTGCGGCGGCAGTATTCCCTGCCCGAGGTCAACGACGAGATGGACCGCCTGCGCCAGGCCCTGACCACCACCCGGCAGCAACTCCAGGCCCAGCAAGACGAGTTGGAGCGCCTGCGGGCCCGCGCCGTCAGCCCGAGCGAGACAGGTTTCGTCCACCGCGGCGAGGCCATGGAGCGAGTGCTGCAACTGTGCCTCAAGGCCGCGCCCACGCCCAGCAGTCTGCTGCTGGTGGGGGAGACCGGCACCGGCAAGGAGGTCCTGGCCCGGTTCATCCACCGCCATTCCGGCCGGGCCGACCAGCCCTACCTGGCGGTCAACTGCGCCGCCCTACCGCCCAACCTGCTGGAGTCGGAGCTTTTCGGCCACGTCAAAGGCGCCTTCACCGGCGCGGACCGCGACCGACAGGGGCTTTTCGTGGAGGCCGGCGCCGGAACCCTGTTCCTGGACGAGGTGGGCGAACTGCCCCTGGAGCTGCAGGCCAAGCTCTTGCGGGCCCTGCAGGAGCGCGAGGTGCGCCCGGTGGGCGGCCACCAGACGCGGCCCTTGAAGGCCCGGGTGGTCTCGGCCACCAACCGCGATCTGCGCGAGATGGTGGCGGCGGGTGAGTTCCGCGAGGGTCTCTATTACCGCTTGGCGGTGATTCCAGTGCTGGTGCCGCCCTTGCGCGAGCGGCGCGAGGACATCCTGCCCCTGGCCCGCCATTTCCTGCAGCGCCTGCGTCCCCAGGGGCCGGGACTGACGCCGGAGGCGGTGCGGCGGTTGGAGGCCCACGCCTGGCCGGGCAACGTGCGCGAGTTGGAGAACGCCCTGGAATACGCCTCGGTGCTGGCCGGCGACCAGGTGATCGGACCGGAGCATCTGCCGGCCGACCTGAACGACACCCCAGCGGCGCTGTTGGACCACCTGGCCGGCGACCTGCCCAGCCAGGAGGAACTGGTGCGGCGCTACACCGAGCACGTGTTGGCCCGCACCGGCGGGCGCAAGGCCGAGACCGCCCGCATCCTGGGCATCGGCCAGAACACCCTCTGGCGACGTCTCAAGGAGCCGCCGGCCTGAAGGCGCGCGGATGTGCTAAGCTGGCCCTAACCGGCCTTTTAGGAGGGGGTCCGGGGGAACCCATTCGGGCCCCCCAAGGGTCGCCCCGGAAAAAGACTTGCGCATGATATCCACCGACCTCGCTCCGCCGCCCTTGGCGGTGGCCATCACCGGAGCCAGCGGCGCGATCTATGGCCTGGAGCTGCTGCGGGCCCTGCGCGGCCTGGGCCGCCCGGCGCACCTGATCCTGAGCCGGGCCGGCCGCCTGACCCTGGATCTGGAAACCAAGGGCGGGGTCGCGGAGGCGCTGGCCCTGGCCGGGACGGTCCACGCCGAGGACGACCTGGCCGCGCCCCTGGCCAGCGGCTCCTTCCCCCTGGCCGGCATGGTCATCGCGCCCTGCTCCATCAAGACCCTTTCGGCGGTGGCCATGAGCTTCAACCACAACCTGATCGTGCGCGCGGCCGATGTCTGTCTGAAAGAAGCCCGCAAGCTGGTGTTGATGGTGCGCGAGACCCCGCTGCACGCCGGCCATCTGGAGCTGATGCTCAAGGCCGCCCGCCTGGGCGCGGTGATCCTGCCGCCGATGCCGGCCTTCTATCACCACCCGACCAGCCTGGAGGATATCGTGGCCCAGGGGGTGGGCAAGGTCCTGGACCAGTTTGGAGTGGCGCACCAGCTCTTCGCCCGCTGGCAGGGCCCCCAGGGGATGCCAGCATGATCGAAAGCCAGGATCAACTGCCAGGCGAACGCCTGGAGCCGGACCAAGTTTTTCGTTTCTCCTGCGGTCCCCACCTGGCCTGTTTCAACACCTGCTGCGCGAACAAGCGCCTACCGCTGCTACCCTACGATCTGCTGCGCCTGCGCCGGAGCCTGGGCCTGTCCTCCGCGGAGCTGCTGGAGCGCCACGCCGAGATGGACCTGGACCCGGTCTCGGGTTGGCCGGTTTTGCGCCTGCGCTTGACCGCCGAGGGCCGCTGCCCCCTGGTCACGCCCCAGGGATGCGGGGTCTATGCCGACCGTCCGGCGGCCTGCCGCACCTATCCCCTGGCCCGGGCGGTGCGGCCCGACGCCCAGGGCCGGAGGGTGGAGGAGGTCTTTCTGCGCCAGGAGACACCGGCCTGCCTGGGCTGGGAAGCCCCGCGCGCCCTGACCCCGCGAATGTGGGTGGAGGACCAGGGCCTGGCGCCCTACCAGGCGGCCAACGACGCCCTGCTACCCCTTTTCTGCCATCCCCGCCGCCAGGGGCGCCTGGAGCTGCGGCCCCCCCAGATCCACGCCGTGATCCTGGCCCTGTACAACCTGGACCAGTGGCGACAGGTGGTGGCCCGTCCGGGCTTCGCCGACGCCCAGGGCCTGGAACCCGAAACGGTGGAAGCCGCCTTGGCCAGCGACGAGGCCCTATTGGACCTGGGCCGCGACTGGCTTTTGACCCAGCTTTTCGGCCCCCCGCGCTAGGAGGAGGCCCTTAGGGGAGATAAATCCATGCTTCGAACCCTCATCGCCGCTTCGCTGCTGCTGGCCGCCGCCGCGCCAGCCGCGTCCTGCGGCCACGTACCCGAGGAGGCCATGCCCATGAGCATGCGCATGACCCTTGAACAGCGGGTGGGCCAGGAGACCTACGCCAAGGCCGGCCTGGCCAAGCTGACTCCCGAGGAGCAGATGGTCCTGGCGGAGTGGATCAAGGACTACACCAAGAAGATCACCGACTTCATGGAAGACTACTGCCGCCGCCGCGCCATGGACCCCGAGTCGCCACCTCGCCCCTAGCGCCCAGGCGCGGACAGTCCCCCACCGCGCGGGCCGTCGGATCAAGGGTCAGGCCCACTCCTGGCCGGTCCGGGCCGCCGACGTGGCGCCAAACGCTGCACGCGGACGGGGCCTTCCCCGCCTCCGCGCGCTTCACGCCGATGTTGTCCCTAGTAGTGACCCAGGTAGAAGTAGATGTAGTCGGAATAGAGGGTGTTGACGTCGGCCCCGCTGGAGGTGCCGGATTGGCCGCTCTCCTTGCCGAAGATCGTCTTGAAGGCCGACTCGTAGTTGCCGTTGGCGGCCAGGGTGCTGAGCAGGGAGGCGATGCCGCTCCAGGAGTAGGTCTCGGAGATGAAATAACCGATGGTCTCCAGTTGCACCAGCTCCAGGGCCGAGGCGCTGCCGTTCTTGTAATCGCGGCCGGTGTCCAGCCAACTCGCCCGTTCGGCGCCATTGCGGCTGTAGTATTTGAAGGTGCTGGCCAGGGTGGCCTTGCTGTACTGGCTGCCATAGGGATAGGCCACCCCGCCCACGTAATAGCTCAGGGCCTCGGTGAGCCAGGTGTAGGTGGCGGCGCCGTCGCTGGACCAGGCGTACTTCTCGTTGAGCTTGGTTTGGTGGAAAAAGAAAACATGGGCGGTCTCGTGGGCGATGGTCTGGCCGTATTCGGAAAGATAGCTGTCGCGCAGCGAAGTGCCATGGGTCAGGTTGAGATGGAATGAATTCTGGCCGGCGGTGGTGTAGCCCAGGGTGGCGCTGCCGGGATCGCTGTAGAAGTAAATATCGATTTTTCCGTAGCCGGAGTTGTCGTATCCCAGGACGTTTTTGGAGGTGGTGAAGGCCGCGTCCAGATAGGGGGTCAGGGCGTCGGCCACCTCTGACCAGGAGTCGTAGTGCAGGGTGTAGTAGGTGGTGGTTTTCTCGCCAGCCAGGGCCGCGCTGGTCAGCAGGGCCAGCAGCAACAGGGGCAGGCTCACCATCCGGGACAGGCGGGTGGTCACCCGCATAAGCGCCTCCGATGAGGGGCAATTCATCGGACCAAGCATAGCAAAAGCCGACCGGGGAAGCTATTAAAAACGTAATGATTCTATTTAGGGCAATCCCGCGGTTGACGGCGACCCAGGCGGTCGGCCAGGGGGAAGAGCGCCGGGGTCAGCAGCAGGCTGAACAAGGCCGAGGGGGCCAGACCGGCGGCCAGGGTCAGGGCCAGGGGCGCCCAGGCCGAGGAGCCGGTGCCCCGGTCCAACAACAGGGGCAGGCTGGCGGCGGTGGTGCTCAGGGTGGTCATCAGCACCGGCCGCAAGCGGCGCAGGGCCCCTCGGCGGGCCGCCTCCCGCCGGTCATGGCCCTGCTCGCGCAGGCTGGCCATGGCATCCAGCAGCACGATGCCCACGTTGACCACCAGCCCGCAAAGTATTATCACACCAAGATAAACCGGCATGTTGACCGGCAGGCCGCCCAAGGTCAGGGCCAGCACCACCCCGGCTCCGGCCAGGGGCGCGGCCAACATCACCACCAGGGGGCCGGTCAAAGACTCGCTGGCCGCCACCATGATCAGGTAGACCAGCACCAGGGCCAAGCCGGCGGCGGTGAACATTTCCTCGCGGGTGGCGCGGATGCGCTCCACCTCCTCGCCCAGCCGCCAAGCGTAACCGGCGGGGGGCGGGTTGGCCTCCAGCACCGACCGCACCACCTCGGCCGCGGCCAGGGTGTCGGCCTGGTCCAGGAGCAGGGTCAGACGAACCACCCGTTGCAGATCCTGGCGCATCAACTCCGCCGGCCGGGGCGCGACGCGGCTGTCGGCCAACTCGCCCAGGGGCAGCAGCCGGCCTTTGGGATCGGGGATGAAGACCGCGGCCAGGCTGGCCTGGCTCCGCACCCCGCCCCGGGCCCAGACCCGCACCTCCACCTCGCGCTCGTTCTCGGGGATGCGCAGGGCCACCGGCCCGGCCAGATGGGCGCGCACCTCCTGGGCCACGTTTTCCACGGTCAGGCCGTATTGACCCAACAGGCGATGGTCCAGACGCAGCTCCAGCTCCGGGGAGGGGCTGCCTTGACGCACCACCACGTCCTTGACCGCCTTGAGCCCGCGCAGGGTCTCCACCAGCCCCCGGGAATGGGCGAGAAGGCCCCCCAGGTCCGGGCCGAAGAGGTCCACCCCCAGGGTGGCCTGGGAGCCGCCCTCGCTGAGCGGCAGGATGTGGTATTGGACCTGCTGACCGGGGGGGAACTCGACTTGGGCCCGGGCCAGCACCGCCGCCGCCTGGCGGGGATCGTCACCGGACAGGGTGGCGGTGACCCGCCCTTGGCTGCCCGAGGCCCGGCTGTGGACCCGCTCCACCCCGGGGATGCGGCGGGCCTGGTCCTCGGCCTCGGCCACCGCCCGGGCGGTGATCTCGGTGGCGGTGCCCGGCGGCAGCACCACCAGCAGGTTGAAGCCCTGGGAGGCCAGGCCGCTGCCGCGCTGGTAGTTAAGCCCCGGGGCCAGAAGACCGGCCCCGGCCAGCCAGAGGCCCGCGGCCAGCACCACCCGCCAGGGGTGGTCCAGGGCGCCGTCCAAGAGTCTTCGGTACCAGGCCGGAGCCGCGAAGCCCGCTTGCCGGCCCCGCCACCAACCGGCGCTGAAGTGCAGCAAAAGCGGCACCAGCACCAGGGCCGCCAGCAGCGAGGCCATCAGACTAAGGCTCAGGCCCCAGAAGAAGCCGCCCCAGGCCTGGCGGACCCGGCTGCTGACCAGCACCAGGGGCAGGAAGCCGGCCACCGTGGTCAGGGTGGCGAAAGCGATGGGGGTGGCCACCTCGCCCACGCCGGCCAGCACGCCCTCGCGGCCGGTCTGGCCGGCCTGCCAGCGGGCGTGGACCGCCTCGATCACCACCACCGCGTTGTCCAAAAGGATGCCCAGGGCCAGGGCCAGGCCAGAGAGGCTCAAGATATCCAGATTCAGGCCGGC
>JAIUYB010000030.1 GCA_020216625.1 Desulfarculus sp. | reverse complement strand
CCTCGCTCATCACGCAGCCGTCGCGGTTCTTATCGAAGGGCCGGCTGGCCTCGGTCGGCTCGTCGTTATGGGTGGACAGGGCCCGGGCGGCGTTGAAGCCGGCCACGGTGATCTGGGTGACGATGGCCTCGGAGCCGCCGCAGACGATGATGTCGGCCGCGCCGCGCTGGATGGTCTTCATGGCCTCGCCGATGGCGTGGGAGCCGGCGGCGCAGGCGGTGCACAGGCAGAGATTGGGGCCGCGCAGGTTGAACTCCATGGAGATCTCGCCCGGGGCCATGTTGCCGATGATCTTGGGCACGAAGAAGGGGCTGACCTTGTCCGGGCCTTTCTCGGCAAGGATGAAGTAGGTCTCCTCCAGGGTCTGCATGCCCCCGATGCCGGTGCCGGTGATACAGCCGGCCAGGTTGGCGGCCTCGCCCTCCAGGGGCAAGGACAGGCCGGCCATCTCCCAGGCCATGCGGGCCGCGCCCACGGCGTAGTGGATGAAGGGGTCCAGGCGGCGGATGTTTTTCTTGGGCAGCCAGTCCTCGGGATTGAAATCCCGCACCTCGCCGGCGATCTTGGTCTTGAACTGGGAGCAGTCGAACCTGGTGATGGGCCCGATCCCGCTGGCTCCAGCCAGGATGCCGGACCAGGTTTTGTCCACTCCAGTGCCCAGGGGCGTCACCAGCCCCACCCCGGTAACCACCACCCTACGCTGCACGGCCTCTCCCTCGCGCTTTACGGCCCCTGACGCTGCTCCGCCGGTCCGCCGCGCCGGGAGGCTTGATCCTCGGCGCGGCGGACCCGGCTTGTCCACCGGACGGGCTACTTGCCGGCCAGGCGGCTCTCCACGTAGTTCCAGGCGTCCTGGACGCTCTTGATCTTCTCGGCGTCCTCGTCGGCGATGGAGATGTTGAAGGCCTCTTCCATGGCCATGATCATCTCCACCAGATCCAGGGAGTCGGCGCCCAGGTCGTCGACGAACGACGCCTCGGGGACCACGTCCTCCTCGGCCACCGAAAGCTGCTCACAGATGATCGCCTTGACTTTTTCCTTGATATCCTTGGCGTCCATTGCCTTTTTCTCCAGATGTCGCGAGAGGACCGCAAGGCGGCCCGGTTTGGCCAGTTGCCATTATCGGAGCGGGGCGACCGCCCGCGCTCGCGCCCTCCGGCCGCCAGGGGCGGCGGCCGGTTTTACATATACATGCCCCCGCCCACGTGCAGCACTTGTCCGGTCAGGTAGCGGGCGGCGTCGGAGCAGAGGAAGGCCACCACGTCGGCCACGTCCTCCGGCTGCCCCGCGCGTCCCAGGGGGATGTTGGCCTTCATCAGCTCGGCCACCTTCTCGGGGATGGCCTTGGTCATGTCGGTCTCGATGAAGCCCGGGGCCACGGCGTTGACCCGCACCCCCCGGGAGGCCAGCTCCTTGGCCGCGGTCTTGGTCAGCGCCATCACCCCGGCCTTGCTGGCCGAGTAGTTGGCCTGGCCGATGTTGCCGATGGTCCCCACCACGCTGGCCAGGTTGACGATGGACCCACTGCGCTGCTTCATCATCACCTTGGCCGCGGCCTGGGTGCAGACGAAGGTGCCGGTCAGGTTGACCTTCAGCACCCGCTCCCACTGCTCCAAGGTCATGCGCACCAAAAGGGTGTCCAGGGTGATGCCGGCGTTGTTGACCAGCACGTCCAGGCGACCGTGGCGGCCCACCAGGTCCTCGATGAAGGCGTTGACCTGGGCCGGGTCGCTGACGTCGAACTTCCGCCCCTCGGCCACGACGCCCTGGGCCGTGAGCAGCTTGATGGTCTCCTCGGCCGCCGACTCGTCCGGGTCGAAATGATTGAAGGCCACCACGTCTCCGGGCCGCCCCAGGGCCAGGCAGATGGCCCGGCCGATGCCCCGGCTCCCGCCCGTCACCAGCACCACGCGTTTGTCGTCCGCCAACTTCCGCTCCCTCGTTCACAGGCCGGGCCTGAAAATAACACAACCCCGGCGCGCTTGTCAGCCGCCGGCCGTCGGCCTATCCCCTTAGTTCCTTCAGCCGCGCCAGCATGGCCGGGACGACCGCGAACAGATTTCCAACTATACCATAGGTGGCCACGGAGAATATCGGCGCGTTGGGGTCGGTGTTCACCGCCACGATCACGTCCGAGCTCTGCATGCCCACCAGATGTTGCACCGCGCCGGAGACTCCCAGGCCGATGTAGAGCTTGGGTCCGATGGTGCGTCCGGTCTGTCCCACCTGGTGGGCGTGGCCGATCCAGCCGGCGTCCACCGCCCCCCGGGTGGCGCCCACCACCCCGCCCAGGGCCTGGGCCAGCTCGCGCACCAAATCGAAGCCCTCCGGTCCGCCCAGGCCGCGCCCGCCCACCACCACCACCTCGGCGGCGGTGAGGTTGACCTGCTCGCCGATGGCCCGCACCACCTCCAGGACCTGGGTGGAGGGCTTGAGGTCGGCGTCCAGGTCGTAGCGCACCAGCTCGCCGGTCGCGCCGGGCTGGGGCAGGGCCTTTTTCATCACCCGGGGACGCACGGTGGCCATCTGGGGCCGGGCGTCGGGGCAGATGATGGTGGCCATGATGTTGCCGCCAAAGGCCGGCCGGGTCTGCAAGAGCAGCCGCCGGGCCGGGTCGATGGCCAGGCCGGTGCAATCGGCGGTCAGGCCGGTGGCCACGGCGGTGGCCACCCGGGGGATCAGCGAGCGCCCCAGGGCGGTGGCCCCGGCCAGGAGGATCTCGGGCCGCTCTCTCGCGATGAGCCGGGCCAAGACCGCGGCGTAAATGCCGTCGTCGAACTGGGCCAGGCGGGGGTCGTCGGCCAGATAGACCTTTTGCGCGCCCTGGGCGAAGAGCTCGGCCGCCAGCGCCTCCACCCCGTGGCCCAAGAGCACCGCGCCCAGCTCCACCCCCAGGTCGGCGGCCAAGCGGCCGCCCTGGCCCAAGAGCTCGGCCACCACCTCGGGCAGCACCCCATCGCGCTGTTCGGCGAAGACCCAGACCCCGCGACTGGTGGCCGTCCGTTCGTCGGCCGCGCGCTGGATGTCTTCCAGACTTAGGGCCGACTCCGGGCAAACCTCCACGCAGGTGCCGCAGAGGGTGCAGTTGTCGTTGACCTGGGCCTTGTCCTCCACCAGATCCAAGGCCCCGAAGGGGCAGGCGTCCAGGCAGGAGCCACAGCCGGTGCAGGCGGTTTTATCGATGATCAGCGCCACGGTTAGCTCCCCAGCAGGATCACTTTATCGGCCACCAGGCGGTCGATGACCGCCCGGCCGGCGGCCTCGGCCGGACCGGGGAGCATCTCCCGCTGGCCGGCCGCGCCGGGGGCGAAGACCTCCACCACCTGGGTGAAGGAGCCCCGGAGCCCCACCTGGTCTTCCGCCAACCCCAGGGCGGCCGCGCCAGCCACCGGGGCCTCGAATTTCTTGGCCCGCATCTTGCCCTTCAGGGAGGGCGGACGGGGCTCGCCGATCTCGCGCACCACCGTGATCAGGCCCGGCAGGGGCAGGCTGACCACCTCGTAGCCGTCGTCCATCTGGCGCTCCACCACCAGGTGGTCGGCGGCCGCCTCGCGGATGGCTTTCACGAAGGCCACCTGGGGCAGACCCAGGCGCATGGCCAGGCCCGGACCCACCTGGGCGGTGTCGCCGTCCACCGCCTGCTTGCCGCAGACGATCAGGTCGGCCCCGCCCAGGTGGCGCACCCCGGCGGCCAAGGCGGCGGTGGTGGCCCAGGTGTCGGCCCCGGCGAAGGCCCGGTCGGAGAGCAACAGGCCGTCGTCCACCCCGTAGCCGATGGCCTCGCGCAGCATCTCCGCCGCCTGGGGCGGACCCATGGTCAGGGCCAGGATCTGGCCGCCCACCCGCTCCCGGAGTTGCAGGGCGGCCTCCAGGGCGAAGAGGTCGAAGGGGTTGATGACCGCGGCCACGCCCTCGCGCTTGAGGGTGTGGGTCACCGGGTCCAGCTTGACGCTGGCGGTGTCGGGCACCTGTTTCAGGCAGACGATGATCTTCATGGGCCTCACCGGTCGAGAGTGGCCGCGGCCACTCCGCCGGAGCGGGGGCCGGGGCAATTCTTACGGGGGAACTGGTCTTTTGTCCACCCCTGGCGGCCGCTTTCCGGCCATGCGGGGTGGATCGCCTTGGCGACCGGCTACTTGGCCCGGCCGTACTCCTTGTTCAGTTCCTGGCCGATGACGTTGCGCTGGATTTGGTTGGTGCCCTCGTAGATCTGGAGGATCTTGGCGTCGCGCATCATCTTTTCCACCGGATAATCGCGCATGTAGCCATGGCCGCCCAGGACCTGGACCGCGTTGGTGGTCACTTCCATGGCGATGTCGGTGGGGAAGAGCTTGGCCATGGCGCTGGCCTTGCTGATGTCCTTGGCCCCGGAGTCCACGAAGCGGGCCACGCTGTAGACCAGGGCCCGGGCCGCCTCGACCTTGGTGGCCATGTCGGCCAGCATGTGGGCCACGGCCTGGAAGGTGATGATGGGCTTGTCGAACTGCTTGCGGGTGCGGGCGAAGGCCGCGGCCTCGTCCAGGGCGCCCTGGGCCACGCCGACGGCCTGGGCGCCGACCCCGGGGCGGGACTTGTCGAAGGTGCGCATAGCCACCACGAAGCCCATGCCCTCCCTGGCCAGCAGGCGGTCGGCCGGGATGCGGCATTCGTTGAAGATCAGCTCGGCGGTGGCGCTGGCCCGGATGCCCAGCTTGATCTCCTTCTTGCCCACGCTGAAGCCCGGGTCGCCCTCCTCGACGATGAAGGCCGAGGCCCCGCGCGCGCCCTTGCTGCGGTCGGTGATGGCGATGACGCTGTAGATCCTGGCCTCGCCGCCGTTGGTGATCCACTGCTTGGAGCCGTTGATCACGTACTCGTCGCCCTCGCGCCGGGCCTGGGTCTGGATGGCCCCGGCGTCGCTGCCGGCGGCGCTCTCGGTGAGCGCGAAGGCGGCCAGTCGCTCGCCGCTGGCGATGATGGGCAGGTACTTGGCCTTCTGCTCCTCGCTGCCGAACAGGATGATGGGATAGGCCCCCAGGAAGCTGGCCGCGAAGGTGGTGCTGACGCCGACGCAGGCCCGGGAAAGCTCCTCCACCGCGATGCAGTTTTCCAGGCAGCCGCCGCCCAGGCCGCCATACTGCTCGGGGATGATCAGGCCGAAGAGGTCGGCCTGGGCCAGGGCCTTCATCAGCTCGCGGGGGAACTGCTCCTTCTCGTCCAGCTCGGCCCGCACCGGCTTGACGCGCTCTTCGGCGATCTGCCGGCAGAGGTCGCGGATCATCAACTGGTCTTCGCTGAGGAAGTAATCCATCGCCTTGCACTCCCTGGAGATTCTTGGCCGCGAACCGGGCCGGTCGCCTGGGCCGGCGCGGGAGGGTTACTCCCGTTCCTCCGCGCCGTTATCGCCCAACAGACGTCCCCGGTATTGGGCCAGGCCATCGGCCACGTGCTCCGCCACCCGGCCCCGCACGCTGGCGGCGGCCACCACCAGGGCGCTGGCGATGGCCTTGGGGGTGGAGGCCCCATGGCAGACAAAGGCCACGCCGTTGATTCCCAACAGCGGCGCGCCACCGTAGTTCTCGTAGTCCAGATCCTTGGCCAGGGTGCTCAGGGTGGGCTTGAGCAGCAGCGCTCCCAGGCGGCCGGTCAGGCTGACCGCCACCCGCTCCTTGACCACCCGCGACAGGGCCTTGAACATGCCCTCGGCCAGCTTGAGGCAGACGTTGCCCACGAAGCCGTCGCAGACCACCACCCGGGCCGGGCCGGCGAAAAGGTCGCGGCCCTCCACGTTGCCGATGAAATTCAGCCCACTGTTTTTGAGGTACTCGTAGGCCTGTTTGACCACGTGGTTGCCCTTGCCGCCCTCCTCGCCGATGGACATCAATCCCACCGCGGGGTTGGCCAGGCCCACCACCCGCTCGGCGTAAGCCGCGCCCATGTAGGCGAATTGCAAGAGCATCAGGGGCGAGCAATCGACGTTGGCCCCCACGTCCAGCACCACGGTGGGGCCGGAGAGCCCGGGGAAGACCGAGGCCAGGGCCGGACGGTCCACCTCCGGCAGGCGGCCCATGACCACCATGCCCACGGCCATGGTGGCCCCGCTGTTGCCGGCGCTGACCACGGCGTCCACCTGGCCGGCCTTGTGTAGATCGAAGGCCACCCGGATGGAGGCGTCGCGCTGGTGGCGCAGGACGTGGCCCGGGGCCTCGTCCATGCCGGCCACCTGGCTGGCGGGGTGGATGGTGATGCGTCCCGGCGGGGGAGACAGACGGGCCAGCTCGGGCTCCAGGGCCTCGGGCCTGCCCACCAGCACCACGTTCAACTCGGGGTCGCGATCCAGGCACTGGACCGCGCCCTCGACCATAGCGGCGGGGGCGTGATCGCCCCCCATGCCGTCCAGGGCGATGCGCAACATGCCGCCGCCCTTAGTCCTCCTTGCTCACCACCTGGCGGCCCTTGTAGGTGCCGCAGGCGGGGCAGACGCGGTGGGGCTCCTTGGCCTCGCCGCACTGCGGGCAATTGGTGACGGCCACCAGGCTGATGGCGTCGTGGGCGCGGCGCTTGCGGCTGCGGGTGTGGGACTGACGTCGTTTGGGAACGGCCATGATCCTGTTGCTCCTTGGCTTTTTTGGGCCGGCGGGGGCCCGGCTTCTGGTGTCCTACTTTTTTATCTCCAGCTTGGCCAGCTTGGCCCAGCGGGGGTCCACCTGGTCCCGGCGACAGTCGCAACGGCCCTGATTAAGGTCGCGGCCGCAGACCGGACACAGCCCCGCGCACTCGGCCCGGCACAAGGGGGCCATGGGCAGGTTGAGGCCGATCTCGTCGCGCAGGGCCTGGGCCAGATCCAGCTCGTCGCCTTCGAAAAAGACCAGGTCCATCTCCTCGCCACCCAGGCGAACCTCCTCGGCGGCGGGGGTCTGGGGCGGGCTGAAGATCAGCTCTAGCGCCCCGCTCAACTCGGCCTGGCCGGGCTGGAGACAGCGGCTACAGACCAGCCGCACCCCGGCGCGGTACTCGCCCCGGGCCAGGACCTGCTCGCCCTGCTTTTCCAGGCGCAAGCGGGCCCAGGGGACGCTGGTGATCTCGGTCACCACCTCTCCCAGGTCCCGGGGCCGGGCCCGGTGGTCGCTGAATTCCACCTCCAGACCCTCGGGGGGGATGTCCTCCAGGCGCACCTTCAAGACCATCCTCCGCGCGTCACCCGGATCGGCGAAACCATCAGCCGCGGCGGGGGGTTGCCTGGGCTTCCGCCCGCCGTCAAAACCGCGTAATGGACCGCCGCCCCCTCGCCAGCGGGGCCCCGGTCCAACCCAAACCAGGGGCCTAGTATATCACCGCCCCCTGATGGCCACAAGCCGGCCCCGGATTGCCCGGCCCGGCGGGGAGTGTTATACTTGCTTCATCGCCGGCCCGCAAGGCCGGCTCCCGAATCCAATAGCGTCCGCTCCAGCCCGCCTCGCCCGGCCTGGGCCGAGGCGGTTCGTCGTGCTTTTATCTTTTCGCGGGGAGCGATTGTTGTGGAACGCCATCTCATCACCCGCCAGGGCCAGCAGCGTCTGAAAGAGGAATTGGATCAGTTGCGCAAGGTGGAGCTGCCGCGCAACGTCCAGGCCATCGCCGAGGCCCGGGCCCACGGCGACCTTTCCGAGAACGCCGAGTTCCACGCCGCCAAGGAGCGCCAGGCCGTGATCAGCGCCAAGCTCATGGAACTAGAGGTGATGCTGGCCAACGTGGAGGTGGTGGATCCCCTGCCCGAGCCCGATGGCCGGGTGGTCTTCGGCGCGGTGGTCAAGCTCTACGACCCCGAGGCCGACGAGGAGATGACCTACCAACTGGTGGGTCCGGCCGAGAGCGACGCCAGCGCCGGACGGATCTCCCTGACCTCGCCCATTGGCCAGGCCCTGGTGGGCAAGGAAGAAGGCGACGAGGTGCGGGTCAAGACCCCGGGCGGCCTCAGGGTGCTAGAGATCCTCGAAGTCAGCGCCGCGGACTAGGCCCGGTCTTGCCCGATCCCGCCCACCTCGCGCCCCAACCCCGGCCGGATCCCCTCCCGCGCCCCGGTGCCGCGTGGCCGCGACGCTGAAAAGCGCCCTCAGCCCCCGCATGCTGGTGGCCTTCATGATGGGCTTCAGCAGCGGGCTGCCGTTGTTGCTCACCCTCTCGCTGTTGCAGGCCTGGATGCAGCAGGAGCGGGTGGACCTGACCCTGATCGGCCTGATCACCCTGGTGGGTCTGCCCTACACCTTCAAGTTTCTCTGGGCGCCGATCTTCGACCGCTACCGCCTGCCCTTCCTGGGCCGGCGCCGGGGCTGGCTGTTCCTGGTCCAGCTCCTGTTGATTTTGGCCATCGCCGGCCTGGGCCAGTGCGATCCCAAAAGCCAGCCCCTGATCCTGGGCCTGATGGCCCTGGCGGTGGCCTTCCTGAGCGCCAGCCAGGACATCGTCATCGACGCCTACCGCCGCGAGGACCTGGCCGACGACGAATTGGGTCTGGGCTCGTCCCTGTACGTCAACGGCTACCGGGTGGGCATGCTCCTGGCCTCGGGCGGCGGCCTGATCCTGGCCGACCATCTGGCCTTCTCCCGGGTCTACCTGATCCTGGCCGCCTGTCTGGGGGTGGGCCTGGCGACCACCCTGGCCGCCCGCGAGCCCAAGGTCAGCGAACGTCCGCCCACCACCCTGGTCGAAGCGGTGGTGGAACCCTTCCTGGAGTATTTCCGGCGGGTGAACCCCTACTGGGCCCTGGGGGTGCTGGCCCTGATCCTGCTCTACAAGCTGGGCGACACCATGGCCTCGGCCATGACCATGCCCTTCTACCTGGACCTGGGCTTCAGCAAGACCGAGATCGGCGCGGTGGTCAAGCTGTTCGGCTTCTGGGCCACGGTGGCCGGGGGGCTCATCGGCGGGGTGCTGATGCTGCGCCTGGGCATCAACCGCGCCTTGTGGGTCTTCGGGGTGCTCCAGGCCGTCTCCACCGCCGGTTTCGCGGTGCTGGCCCATTTGGGGCCGACCGTGGCCGGCCTGGCCTCGGTCATCGCCTTCGAGAACCTCACCGGCGGCATGGGCACCACCGCCTACGTGGCCTTCATGGCCGCCCTGACCAACAAGAGCTTCACCGCCACCCAATACGCCCTGCTCAGCAGCCTGATGGGCATCCCCCGCGTGATCCTGAGCGCGCCCACCGGCTGGATGGCCAAGGAAATGGGCTGGTCCTGGTTCTTCATCTTCTGCACCCTCATCGCCCTGCCGGGGCTCCTGATGCTGATCAAGTTCGCCCCCTGGCGCCAGGAGGCCCCGCCGTCCGCGGCGGAGCACACCGACCCTAAATAGCGATCGTCAGGGCCTAACTTGCCCAGGTCGACCGGGCTTGATAGAATTTAACCTGAGTAGGCGGTCCTTCCGGAAAGCCGTTCGCGAGAACCTAAGATTATCGCCCGGGCCGCCGGGCGCGCCGTGGGCGGGGGCCGCCATCGCCCATCACCACGCCGCGCGCCCAAGCCATCCCACCCCCCAAGAGGTGAACGACATGCCCATGGATTGGACGCCGCCGCCCCGCGGGAGCGGCCGCGAACCCGACCTGAACCAGGTCCTCAACGAGGTCAAGCAACGTCTTCCCAAACTCAACCGCCCCAAGGGCCTGTGGGCGGTGCTGGTCCTGGTGCTGCTGGTGCTGGTGGGATCCAGCGCCTACTACACCGTGGGGCCGGAGGAGACCGGGGTGGTGCTGCGCTTTGGCCGCTACAACCGCTCCAGCGGGCCCGGCCTGCACCTCAAGCTTCCCCTGGGCGTCGAGCAGATGATCCCGGTCAAGACCGGCCGGGTCTTCAAGGAGGAGTTCGGCTTCCGGGGCATCGCCCCCGGCACCCGCAGCCGCTTCTCCGAAAAAGGCCTGGACGATGAATCACTGATGCTCACCGGCGACTTGGCGGTGCTGGATGTCAAGTGGATCGTGCAGTTCCAGATCCGCGACCCCAAGCTCTGGCTGTTCGCGGTGCGCGACGGGGTGGCGGTGATCCGCGATCTGAGCGAGTCGGTGATGCGCTCCATCGTGGGCAACCGCTATTCCGACGCGGTCTTGACCCTGCAACGCGTGGAGATCGCCGCCCTGGCCCAGAAGGAGCTCCAATCGCTCTTGGACATCTATCAGACCGGGGTCCAGGTGGTGACGGTCAAGCTCCAGGACGTCAACCCGCCCGCCCCGGTGCAGCCGGCCTTCAACGAGGTCAACGAGGCGCGCCAGCAGATGGAGCGCATGATCAACGAGGCCCAGGAGGCCTACAACCGCGAGGTGCCCAAGGCCACCGGCGAGGGCAAGCGCCTGGTGACCGAGGCCGAGGGCTACGCCACCGAGCAGATCAACCGCGCCCAGGGCGAGGCCAAGCGCTTCACCGAGGTGCTGGCCGCCTACCAGCAAGCCAAGGACGTGACCCAGCGCCGCTTCTACCTGGACTCGTTGCAAGCCATCCTGGGCAAGGCCTCCAGGGTCTGGGTGGTGGACGAATCGGTCAAGGGCCCTCTGCCCCTGATGGGCCTGGGCAAGGACGGCAAGCCCGCCCCGGCCCCGGCGGCCAAGGAGGTGCGCCAGTGAAAAACCCGCGTCTAATCACCCTGGCGGCGGTCCTGGCGGCGGTCCTGTTCGTGGGCATGGGCTCGTTCTTCATCGTGCGCGAGGGCCAGCAGGCCATCGTCACCCAGTTCGGCAAGCCCCTGGCAGGTCCCTTCAGCGAGGCCGGGCTCTACTTCAAGCTGCCCCTGATCCAGGAGGTGCACCTGTTTGACAAGCGCATCCTGAAATGGGACGGCCGGCCCAACGAGATCCCCACCCGCGACAAGAAATACATCTGGGTGGACACCACCGCCCGCTGGCGCATCACCGACCCCTTGCGCTTTTTGCAGACCGTGGCCAACGAGACCGGGGCGGCCAGCCGCCTGGACGACATCATCGACTCGGTGGTGCGCGACATGGTCTCCAGCAACCTGCTGGTGGAGCTGGTGCGCTCGGCCAGTTGGGACCCCAGCCCGCCCAAGGACCTGACCCTGGCCCAGTCGATGCTCACCAGCGCCGAGACCGGCGGGGGCGGCATGGTGGGCGACACCTCCACCGAGCCGGTGGACGTCAAGGTGGGGCGCGAGAAGATCACCCGCCACATGCTGGCCGAGGCGGCCAAGCTGACCCCGCAGTACGGCATCGAGCTGATCGACGTGCAGATCAAGCGCATCAACTACGTGGAGAGTGTGCAGAAGCGGGTCTTCGAGCGCATGATCAGCGAACGCAAGCGCATCGCCAGCCTCTTGCGCAGCGAGGGCGAGGGCGAGAAGCGGCGCATCCTGGGCACCATGGAGAAGGAGCTGGCCCGCATCCGCTCCGAGGCCTACAAGCAGGCCCAGGAGATACGGGGCCAGGGCGACGGCCAGGCCACCCAGATCTACGGTCAGGCCTTTGGCCGCGATCCCCAGTTCTACGCCCTGTTCAAGACCCTGGAGACCTACGGCGGCCTGCCCGAGGACAAGCTGGACCTGATCCTGTCCACCGACAGCGAATACCTGCGCTACCTGAAGCGGGTGCCTTAGCGCCCGGCGCGCCGCGCCATCGGGGCGGGGCCGGCGGGATGATGACAGACCCACGACGGGCGGGGCCACCCCCGCCCGTCGCGCTGGCCGGCCCGGCGAGGGAGAAGGCCATGGAGTGTCGGTGC
>JAIUYB010000029.1 GCA_020216625.1 Desulfarculus sp. | reverse complement strand
GAGCTGGACGACGCGGTCTTCGGCTGGGCGGTGGAGCAGGGGGTCAGCAGCAACAGCGTGCTCTACGTGAAAGACGGGGTCACGGTGGGGATCGGCACCGGCGAGCAGGACCGGGTGGGCGTGGCCCGCATCGCGGTCCACAAGGCCTACACCAAGTACGCCAACCAACTGGCCTGGGAGCGCCACGCCAAGAAATACGACGAACTGGCCCTCCTGGCCGGCCAGGGCCAGTTCGACCCGGCCCTCATCGCCGCCATCGACGCCGACACCCGGGCGGCCAAGGCCGGCCTGCCCGGTTCGGTGATGATCAGCGACGCCTTCTTCCCCTTCCGCGACGGGGTGGACGTGGGCCTCAAGGAGGGCGTCACCTGCGTGGTCCACCCCGGCGGCTCCCTGCGCGATTGGGAGTCCATCGAGGCCTGCAACCAGGCCGACCCGCCGGCGGCCATGGTCTTCACCGGCCAGCGGGCGTTCAAGCACTAGGAGTTTTTGCCATCCGCCTCGGGGATTTGTCATTGCCAGGAGCGTCAGCGGCCAAGCGGCCTCTGCCTCGCGGATTCCAGAGCTTGCTTCGCTTGGCTCGCGCTGGCCAATTTCATCTTTGTCCAGGCGCGCCCAGCGTTGGTCGGCGTTTGCCCGCGGCGGACTAAAAATCAGGGAGAAGCCATGGCCGAGGCCCAAGTGAGCGATCAAGCCGTGCCCGAGGTGGTGCGCCAGGCGGCGGACTGGCTGGCGGGCCGGTCGCTCTTGGACCCCAACACCCTCCTGGGCGCGGTCCTGTTGGCCCTGATCATCCTAGGCGTGGCGGCGGTGGTCTCGCGCATCCTGACCCGGGTCATCAACCGCTCCAACCTGCTGGCCGCCCGCTTCGGCCACCGGGTGGTGGACCAGACCATGCTCACCTACGCCCTGCGCATCAAGACCGTCCTGGTCTATCTCTCCGCCGGGGCCTTCTACGCCAGCCTGATCCCGGCCCTGCGCGCGCTCCTGGGCACGGTGGTGGCCGGGGCCGGCATCACCGCCGTGGTCATCGGTTTGGCGGCCAAGTCCACCCTGGGCAACCTCATCTCCGGCCTGGCCCTGACCTTCTACCGCCCCATCCGCATCGGCGACAAGGTCAATCTCGAGGGCGAGAACGGCGTCATCGAAGATATCACCCTGCGCCACACCATCATGCGCACCTGGGAGAACAAGCGCCTGGTCATCCCCAACGAGAAGCTGGACCAGATGAGCCTGGTCAACCACTCCCTGTTGGACCCCAAGATCCTGCTGGCGGTGAACCTGGGGGTCAGCTACGACACCGACCTGGACTTGGCCCGGCGACTGATCCTGGAGGAGGCGGCCAAGAATCCGCATCTGGTCCCGGCCGACCAGGCCCCGGCCCCGCCCCGGGTGGTGGTCACCAACTGGGGCGATTCGGCCATCGAGCTGCGGGTGCTGGGTTGGGTGCCTGACTGGGACAACTACTGGTCGGCCAAGTACCACCTGCTGGAGGCGGTGAAAAAGCGCTTCGACGCCGAGGGGGTGGAGATTCCCTTCCCCTACCGCACCCTGGTATTCAAAAAAGACCTGCCGTCGCCGCCGACCACGGACCGGGGTGATTGAGTTTCAGGCCTCCGCCCCTGGTTCGCCGGCCACGGGCCCTATTCCTGGTCCCAGAGCCTGGCGAAGATCAGGCCCAGAACCTGGGCGTCCCTGACCAGGGTGTCGATCTCCACCCATTCCTCGGGCTGGTGCAGCGAGGGGTTGGTCTTGGACCAGACCGCCACCGGCAGGCCCCGCTGACGGAAAAACGCGGCCACGGTGCCGCCGCCAATGCCCCCCGGCCGGGCCTCGACGCCATGCACCCGCCGGATCGCGGCCTGCAGGGCCCGCACCACCGGGGCGTCGCTGGGGGTGGCCGGCGGGGATTGCAGGCGCTGAACCTCGCTGATCTCCACCGTGGCGCCCTCCTGTTCGGCGATGGTGGCCAAGCGCTGGCGCAGGGCGGCCTCCACCTCGCCCAGGGGTATCTCGGGCAGCAGGCGGCAGTCGAGGTAAAAAACCGTGCGTCCGGGGATGGTGTTGACGTTGGCCACGCCTTCCTCGATCCGGGTGGGCTCCATGGTGGAGTGGGGCAGGCCGAAGCGCTGGTCGGTCTGGGGGAAGCCGGCGATCACCTCCCGGGTGGCGACCATCATCCGGGCCGCGGCCATCAGGGAGTTGACTCCACGATGAGGCGAGGCCCCGTGGGTCTGCCGGCCGCCGACCTCCACCCGCAGCCAGTAGATGCTCTTCTCGGTCACCTCGATCAGGCCGCCGCTCTGGTCGCCGCCATCGGGCACCACGATCAGGTCGGCGGGGCTGAAGGCGTCGGGCCGGGTTCTGAGCACGTGCTCCAGGCCGTGGCCCGAGCCGGTCTCCTCGTCGGCCACCAGCACCAGCCCGGCCCGCCCCGGGGGGGTGATTCCCAGCTCTTTCATGGCCTTGAGGGCGAAAAACGAGCTGACCAGGCCGTGATGGTTGTCCTCCACCCCCCGCCCGTAGAGCCGGCCGTCGCGCACCCTTAGGCTCCAGGGATCGCCGCCCCACGCGGCGGGATCGCCAGGGGGGACCACGTCCAGGTGGCTCAGCACCCAGGCGGCGGGTCCGTCGCCGCCGGGCAACCAGGCCAGGAGGTTGGGCCGCAGGCCGGACTCCACCCGGGGATCCGGGGCGTCCACCCGCTCCAGGGTCAAACCCAGAGCCGCGAGATGAGGCAGCAGGGCCTGGAGCTTGGCCAGCTCGCCCTGGCCGCCGTTGACCGGGCCCAGGGCCGGCACGGCGGTGATCACCCGCATCAGCTCCACCATCTCCGGAGCCATTTTCGCGATCCTTGCCAACAGCGCCGCGGCCTTGCCCATCATCGCCTCCGGTTGGTCATCTGGTCCGGAGCCAAGCCTAGCCGGGGTCGGCGGGGGCGTCAAGCCGCATTGACACCCATGGGCCTTCACGGTTAAATTATCAATTTTACGAGGCAGTATCTTCATCGCGGCCGGCGTGGCGCCGGCCTTGAGACGGGGGTGGGATGCAAGGCGCCAGGATAGGTCTGCCCCCCGAGGTGAGGCGTTTTTCGGGGTTGTACCGCTTCATCGCCCCGGAACGCTTCCCCGAGCTGGGAATCGACCCCGATGACGTCCCCCTGGGGACCTTCCCGGCCGAGGACCACCCTCCTTTCCTGCCCGACCGCTTCGGGGGCAATGCCTACGGCCTGGGGCTTTTCGAGCAGACCATCCTGCCCGACGAGGAATCGCGGCTGCTGGACAGCCTGGATCTCACCGAGCCGGCCCAGGTGGCCGCCCATCACCGCCAGATCAACGACATCTTCAAGCGGTTGGGGCTTCTGATTCGCTACACCAGCTTTGGTCGCCCCTTCTATCTCATCCCCCGCCAGTTCGTTGCCCACTTTCTGGTGGAGGTGCGCTCCAAGGCCGACCTGATCGCGGACTTCCTGGGCGAGCTCTTGGCCCGCAGGCTGCGCGAGACCTTGTGGGTGGCCCTGGTTTGCGCCGACAGCGATCTGCTGTTGCCGGAGCTGCAGGGCCGCATGCCCTACCTGGAGTTCGTGGTCTTGGACAGCCTGCCCTCCCTCACCGCCAGCCGGCGCTCGCCCTTCGCCGCGGTGGTGATGGTGGGCGACCCGCGCAACTTCGCCCTGCGCCAGTTGCGCCGCGAGGGTCTGGAGCCGCCCCGGGACCGCGAACGGCGCGAGGCCTACGGCTATTTCATGGCCAGCCGGTTCTACGACCTATTGGAGGAGGACGGCGAGCTCCTGGCCCTGGCCGACCGCCCCCTGGGCTCCAGCCGCGAGACCCTCTCGGTGAGCTTCCGGGGCCAGGACGAGTTCAAGCGCTTTTTGCTTTTCAGCCACGTCTACCGCACCCGCCGACGCTACAAGAGCGGCGAGGGCCTGACCATGCAGGTCAACCGCTTCGACTTCAACGCCTTCCTTTCCGGGCTGGGGGTCTATCACGAGACGGTGGAGGGCCTGCTGGGCGGGCGCAGCCTGCCCCGGGTGGACCCCCGGGAGATCGACGACCTGGACTATCAGGACCTGCCCCTGCCCCGGGGCTCGGCCCCCCGCCTGCTGGCGGCCTGGAAGCGCTGGTTCGGCCCCTTTTTCCACGAGCAGGGCCTGGCCACGGTCCTGCCCGAGATCCAGCGCCGGGAGTGGCAGGAGCGCTACCTCATCGACGGCGAGTTCCCGCCCACCCAGGTGGTTCTCCACGGCCGCCGCCGCCGCCCTCCCCTGAGCCTGGCCCGGCTGGAGTCCCAGGCCGGCCGCCGCCATCTGGTGGGCTGCGATCGCCTGTTGCTGGCCGACTACAAGGACTCCCTGGACTATGTACTCAAGGTGCTGGGGGTCCTGGACCAGGTGCGCCAGGGCAGCTTCGAGCAGGTGCCGGGCCTGGAGCTGAGCCGCCTGCGCAAGCCCTTCGAAAGCTCCCACCGCCACCCCCAGACCCAGGACGTGCTGGCCCTGTTGGACCTGGCCCCCCGGCTCAAGCGCCTGGGCGAGCGCCTTAACCCCGACGGTCTGATGGGACCCCGCACCCCGGTGCTGGACAACCTGGAGAAGCTCTCGCTGCTGGGCCTGGAGGAAGGCCCCTTAAGCCAGCTCTACCTGATCGTCCTGGGGCACTCCACCATGACCCGGGTCACCTTCGGCAAGCTGCCCGAGACCACCCTGCGCCCGCTGACCGATGTCAGCCGCTATCAGAGCCTGGAGGAGGCGGTGGCCGTCATCCGCCTCTACCGCCTGCTCTCGGTGGCCGAGGCCGCCGCCGCCAGCGAGGCCGGCCTGAGCCCGGAGCAGGTGGAGGAGATGTTCAGCCTCTATGACAGCTCCATCCGGGTGGTGACCGACCAGGAGTTGGACTGGAACGACATTCTGGACGACCAGATCAGCCGCCTGGGCGGGGTGCAGGCCAAGGCCGCCCGCAAGATGCTCAAGCTCTTCGACCTGTTCGAGTATCTGGAGCGCTGGCGTGACCTGATGGGGGCCGGCCCCCGCACCAAGGAGGCCCTGGCCGACTATGATCCGGCCAAGCTGGCCCGCATCCAGATGGTGATCGAACTGATGCAGCAGGGCGGACGCTTCGTGGGCCGCTTCTACGCCGGAGACTCCTCGGCCCGGCCCTATTTCTTCCGGGCCCTGCTGAACAGCGAGCTGCACGGCACCGGCCGCTTGCTCCATCGCCTGGGCACCGCCGCCGGCTTCACCCTGCTCTGGATCTGCGTGCACACCAGCGAGCGCCGGCTGATCAACATGAACCGGCTGTTGGAGGTGCCACCCAGGCTAGTGAACGAGCGCCTGGGCAAACTGCGCAAGGCGTTGACCGATCTGGCCCCGGAGCTGCTTTCGCCGGAATGGCTGGCCGGTCTGCGCGAGGAGATCTCCCGCCGAGGCGAGGCCTACGTACGCGATTCGGGCCTCTACCTGACCCTGGACCAGGCCACCGGCGCCCTGACTCCGCGCTTCGTGGATGTGGCCCACGAGCTGGCCCAGCTCAAGCGCGAGCTGACCCTGACCCTGGGCCAGCCCCTGGACCAGGTGCCGGAGGAGCGTCTGGCGGCCATGGATCGCCGGGCCCACGAGGTGGGGCGTTTCCTGCGCGCCCAGGGCGGCGAACCCCGGACCTCGCCCCCGGGTCTGGCCGGCCAAGCCCTGGACCAGGAGCACCGGGGCCTGACGCGCCAGTTGGAGCACTACCTGCTGGAGCAGCTTTTCCACCTGGGCGATTTCGCCGGCCACCTGCGTCGTCTGGTGGAGCAGTGCCCCCACTTGATGGACCGGCTCCTGCCCCAGCCCACCAGCCACCCCCAGACCGCCCAGCGCCTGGCCGCCGCCGCCAAGCTCACCGCGCTGTATAGCCGCCGCCTGGACCAGTTCCAGGACATGAAGCTCAGCCACGAACAGGCCCGGGTGGAGTTCGGACAGACCGCCACCGGCATCGTGGGGGTCTCGCCCTTGCAGTTTCAGAGCCTCACCGCCAGCCTCGGCCAACTACTGGCCAGCCAGCCCCGACTGGAGTTGTTGTTGATGCTGGCGGTGCTGCTCTACGATCCTGGCCAGACCTTGCCCCTGGGCCATCCCGACCTGGCCTCGCCGCTCACCCACCGTCTGGAGCTGCCCCGCGCCCTGCACCAGGACCTGGCCTTCCTCTTGCGCCATTACGACCGTCCGCGCCAGGCCATCACCGGCGAGGTGAGCCTGCTCTCCCTGGAGCCACTCCTGAGCGCCCAAGACCCGCCCCTGGTGGAGGCGCTTTTCCTGCTCGCCGTCGTGGCCACCGCCGCCCGGGAGGAGGGCCTGCTCACCGAGGATCTCCTGGAGCGCCTTTTTGCGCTCCAAAACCAGTTGCGCAACCTGACCCGCAGCAACCAGAACGCCCGCTGGGCCCAGGAGCGCCTGGTGGAGGACAACGCCCGGCGTCACCTGGCCTGCGAGCATTACCTGGAGATCCAGCGCGGCGAGGCTCCCACCGCCAGCCTGCGCCAGCTCCTGGAATCCACCCGCCTGCCCAGCGTGGAGCCCGAGCGCGGCAATCTCCTGGAGCAGGGGCGGCTCGGCACTGGCCTGGATCGACTCTTGCGCCTGCGGGGCCTGACCCACATCAGCGCCCTGGACCTGACCCTGTTGCGGGCCGACGTGCCGGTGCCCTTCATCTATCGCCTCAAGGGCCTGCGCTCCATGGGCATCACCCATTTCGAGCGCGACCTCTACGAGGGCCTGCGCCTCTACCGCGGCCTGCTCTCCCTACCCAACCAGTACCAAGGCTTCCTGCTGCGCTCCCTGGCCGATGCCCGCCGCGAGGTGCGGCTGGCCAGCTTCGCCCAGGCCGCCGAGCGCCTGAACAACAACAACCAGGTTCGCCTGCTGCTGTTGGGCTTGGCCGCCGCCGCCAAGCTGGAGTTCGGGGCCGCCCACTCCATCCTGACCGTGGACTTCCGCCCCCTGGCCCGGGTGATGGAGACCAAGTTCGAGCTGGTCAACGAGGCCTTAAGCCAGGTGGAGCCCTCGGCCCTGCTCAACAGCCCGCGGTCCCTCGCCCGCTTGCTGGGCAGCCGCCAGGGGCTGACCCTGCACCCCGACCCCTTGGCCAACAGCGTCAGCGTGGACATGGCCGACCTGGCCCGCATCGACCGCAAGATCGAGGCCGTACGCCGGGCCTCCACCCCGGCCAAGCTCAAGCGGATCTACCACCAGGAGCTCAAGCGCCTGAAGCTGACCACCTACAGCACCCTGGACTACCAGCGGCGCCTGGAGGCGGCCTTCAACGAGAACCTGAACCGGTTGGGAGAGCGGATGATGGAGGCGACGCGCCAGGCCCTGGCCCAGGAGGACCGGCTGGACCACCTGGAGGCCATTTTCCAGACCGCCTGGGAGGAGGGTCTGGAGCTGCCCCTTTCCCAGGACCGGCAGCAGAGCCTCCGCGACCTGTTCGAGATGAACCTGGAGCGGTTGCGCACCCAGTTCCTGAGCCAGGTAGCCAGCCGCTTGGCCCGGGTGGAGGACTTCGCCGACCTGGACCGCCTCTGGGCCGAGGTCCGGCCCGCCCTGGCCGCCCAGCGCCGCTGGCTGGGCAAGGACTTCGACCTGCAACTGGCGGCCCGCTTCGACCAGCGGGCCCAGGATCTGCGCTCCCAGGCCCGCCCCGCGGTCTGAACTCCGGTCGGTTGGCGACGACGCCGGACCGGCCAGCCGATGGCTATCGCTCCACGCAAACCTCCCAGTGCAGCAGGTCGGCCAGGGCCCGCTTGGGCACCTGCTGGCGGCCGTCCTGGTCGCGCCAGTAGCGGATCGCCTCCCGGCCGGACTGGCCGGGCGGGAGGTCCACCAGGCCCGGCTCCTCGGCCGCCGTCCCCAGGGCCAGCACCGAGTCGATCTCCAGGCCCTCGGGCAGGTTGATGATCTTCGCCAGCCGGGGCAGGTTGATGGATTTGAGCCAGCAGGAGGCCAGGCCCTTTTCCATCGCCAAGAGGATGGCCGCCATCAGGGCCGCGCCCACGTCGTAGGCCCAGCCCACCGGGGCCTTGTATTCCGGCCGCGCCAGGACGATCAGGTAGGCGGTGGGGCGCTGGCCCGGGCCGGGGGTGCCCACCGGATGGGTGTAGGCCGCCCATTTCAGGCAGTCGAAAACCTGCTGGCAACGCTCCGGCTGACTCACCACCACGTATTCCAGGGGTTGCAAATTGGCCGCCGAGGGAGCCAGCCGCGCCGCCGCCACCAGCTCGGTCAGCGTCTCGCGGGAAATGGGCCCCTGCCCGAAGGCCCGCACCGAACGCCGCTTGCCGATCGCCTCGCTCACCTTCATCGCGCGCCTCCCTTTCAGAAGAATAAAGACCAGGCCAGGGCCGCCAACCCGGCCAACCAGAAATTCAGGTCCACCAGGCCCTCGGAGATGGCCCCGGGCATCAGCCAGGACCGGGTCAGGAGCACCTGCATCGCCCCCAGGCCGGCCACCGGCAACAGGAGCGCCCAGGCCAGGCTGGAGACCGGGGTGAGGAGCGGGGCCAGGAGCAGGACCGCGGCCAGGCCCAGGGTCAGGTTCAGCAACAACCGCCGGGTCTTGGTCTCGCCCAGAAAAAGCGGGATGGTCTCCTTGCCCACGATCAGGTCGCCCTGCACGTCCAGGATGTCGAACAGGGCGCAGCGGACGAAGAGCAACACCAAGGTGAAGGTGAAGGCCAGAGGCGTGGCCCAGGCGTCCAGGCGCTCCTCGGCCACCGCCGGCAACAGGGCCACCAGGCAGGCCCAGGCCAGGGCGGCGGAGAGGGTCTTGGAGCCGGGAATGTCCTTCAGGCGCTCGAAGCCGATGCGTCGCTCCAGGCGGGCCGGAATCACCGGCACCGAATAGAGCAGGCCCAGCACGCTCATCACCAGCACCAGGCCGAAGGGCCAGGGGCCCAGCCGGACACAGAGCATGAGCGCGGCCAGGGCCGAAAGCACCCCGGAGCCGATCAGGAATACCCGGTGCTTGGCCAGGAACTGGGCCCGGTCCGGCTCGTTGTACTGGCCCGCCTCCTTGTCCAGGAAATGATTGAGGATGTGCATGGCGTAGATGTAGAGGAAGGCCACCCCCAGCAAATCGAACCGGGGCTCCAGGCCCTGAAGCAGGCAAGAGGCCAGGGTCATGCCGGCCGCGCCCAGGCCCACCAACATCTGGCTGCGCACCAGGAAGCGGAACACCCGGCGCAGCCAGAAGCTCACCCCCCCCTCGCCCTGGCCGCGGATGGTGTCGATCTCGCGCACCACCTTCTTGATCATCCAGTTGGGGGTGCTGGCCCCGGCGGTGACCGCCACCGCGCCCAGCCGGGCCAGGGCCGCCCGGTCCAGGTCGGCCTCGCTCTCCACCAGAAAGGCCGGCTTGCCGCCCTGGGCGGCCAACTGGGCCAGGCGCTTGGTGTTGCCGCTCTCCAGGCCGCCCACCACCACCACCCCGTCCGCCTCCTCGGCCAGGCGCAGCACCTCGTCCTGGCGGCTGTGGGTGGCCTCGCAAATGGTGTCGTGCACCGCCAGGTTGGCGTAGCGGGCCTGCAGCGCGGCCACCACCCGGGCGAAGAGGTCCTGGCTCTGGGTGGTCTGGGCCACCACCACCACCTGGCCCGCCCGCTCCGGCAAATCGGCCACTTCCTCCGGCCGGCTGACCACCACCCCCTGGCCGGCGGCGTGGCCCATCAGGCCCACCACCTCCGGGTGGTCGGCGTCGCCCACGATGACCACCATGGCCCCCCGCCGGGCGGCCTTGCCGATGATGGCCTGCACTTTCACCACCCGGGGGCAGGTGCCGTCCACCACCTTGGCGAAGCCGGCCGCCTGGAGATTGGCCTTGGCCTGGGGTGGCACCCCGTGGGCCCGGATGATGACCGTGCCGCCGGTCCGTGAACCGGCGGGCGGCATCTCGCGCAAGACCTCCACGCCCTTGGAGCGCAGCAGTTCCAGGACCTGGGGGTTGTGGATCAGGGGTCCGTAGGAGCACAGTTCGGCCGGGTGCTCGTGGGCCTCGGCCAGGGCCAACTCCATGGCCCGGCGCACCCCCATGCAGAATCCCGCCGTGCGGGCCAGGCGCACCTTCATGCCGCCTCACGCTCCAGGCGCTCGAAAAGCTCGTCGGCCAGGGCCATCAGGCGCTCCAGGTCGGCGGCCATGCCCACCGCCCGGCGCAGGGAGGGCGCGCCGGCCCGGCCCTTGGTGTGGTTCATCAGGCACTGGCGGAAGAAATGCACGGCATGGCGTTGGCCGCCCAGCTCCAGGGCCTTGAGCGCGTGCCGCTTGTAGGCCGCCAGACGCTCCCCGGCCGAAGGCCCGCCCGGCTCCCGCCCGGCCCAGAGGTCGGCCGCCTGGCCGAAAACCCAGGGGTCGGCCAGGGCCCCGCGCCCGATCATCACCGCGTCGCAGCCGGTGGCCGCCAGCATGGCGTTGGCGCTGGCCGCGTCCTTGGCGTCTCCGTTGCCAATCACCGGCAGCGGACACCAGGATTTCAGGCGGGCGATGGCCTCCCAGTCGGCCTGGCCGGAATAGCCCTGGCGCACGGTGCGGGCGTGCAGGCAGATGGCCGCCGCCCCGGCTCTCACCAGACCCGGCACCACCTCCTCGGTGGTGTCGGCGTCATAGCCCAGGCGCAGCTTGACCGTCACCGGTCGGCCGGCGTTGGCCACCACCGCCGCCGTGACCTCCGCCGCCCGGACCGGGTCGTCCAACAGGGCCGAGCCGGCCCCCTGGCGGCGCACCTTGCGCACCGGACAGCCCAGGTTGAGGTCGATGATGGCATAGTCCAGGCCCGCGGCCAGCGCCGCCGCCCGACCCATCACCTCCGGGTCCGCGCCGAAGAGTTGCAGGGCGGCCGGCTCCTCCCCGGGCAGGGAACGCATCAGACGCAGGGTCTGGGGCTGACGGCGCAGAAGCCCCACCGCCGAGACCATCTCGGTGTAGACCAAGGCCGCCCCGCCCTGGCGGGCCATCAGCCGCCACACCGGGCTGGAGACCCCGGCCATGGGCGCGGCCAGGAAGGGGGAATCCAATTTCAGTCCAGCTAGTTGCATGACCGTAAAGTCTACCGGAGGGGGGCGGGGATGTAAACCAAACGCCACCAGTCAACCCCTTGACAAGCCACCAGGCCTGAACCATGCTTTGGTTTAGCCTGACTCAACGTTATCGCGCCTTTGAGGTGCTGGTTGCGCGGTTCGTCCAACCAAAGCCAAGCCGTCTTCGGTCCGGTGCCCAGCCGCCGTCTGGGCATGAGCCTGGGCCTGGATTTGGTGTTGCCCAAGACCTGCTCCCTGGATTGCGTCTACTGCGAGCTGGGCCCCACCACCGACCTCACCAGCCAACGCGCCGTGTATCGCGACCCGGAACAAATCCTGGCCGAGCTGGCCCAGCGCCTGGATGAGCTGGAAAGCCCGCCGGATTTCATCACCCTGGCTGGCTCGGGCGAGCCCACCCTCCACTCCGAACTGGGCGCGATCCTGCGCCGGGTCCGCGACCTGACCCCGGCCCGGCGGGCGGTGCTGACCAACGCCACCCTGGTGGGCGATCCGCGGGTGCGGGCCGCCCTTTGCGAGGCCGACCTGCTGGTGCCCAGCCTGGACGCGGTCAGCGAGGCCGCCTTCCGGCGGGTCAACCGCCCGGCGCGGGGATTGACCGCCGCCGCCATGCGGGCGGGGCTGATCGCCCTGCGCCGCGAGTTTCTTGGCGAAA
>JAIUYB010000028.1 GCA_020216625.1 Desulfarculus sp. | reverse complement strand
ATACGCCGGATCATGGAGGAGGTTGCGTCCGATGTCCCCAGCCTGGCCGTGATAAAGCAGCACCCCGTCGTCCTGCACCAACCAGACCTGCCGCCCCCCGGACGGCGGGGCTTGGGCCAGCACGGACCGCATCATCTGGGCCGGGTCCAACAACAGGCTCAACCAGCCCAGGAAATTGCTCTGTCCGTCGCGGATCGGCTGGGTCATGGCCACGGCGGAGCCGCCCTCGGCGGTGGGGAAACGCCGGGTCAGGGTGGGCTCGCTGGCGGGCTGCGCCTTGGGGCGATCCTTGCCCGCGCGCAGGTTATAGTCCTCCAGGCGGCTGAACTCGGCCGGCTCCACCGCGATCATGAACCCGCCGGTGCTGATCACCGAACAAGAAATGGTGAAGGGATGGCCCACCAGCACCAGCCGCAGCAAGTCGTTGACCCTGGGGTTGCGGATGCCCAGGCTCCCGACCTCCCGGGCGGCCTGGATCAGGGTGGCATCCAGGTGATCCAGCGTTTGCTGGACTGCCTGGCCCAGGGAGCGCGGGTAGGGCTGGTGATCGGATGCCTCGGCCCGGGCCAGCGCGGTGGACAGAGCGAAAACGCAAAACCAGACGACCAGAATCAAGTGCGAAAACCAAAAACCACGTTTCATTAAAAGCGCTGTTCAGGGCAGGCCAGGGGGTCTCTCACGTAATCGAGCGTCGGCTTGGCTTGAAGCCTGGCCAGTTTCACGGCGCGGGCTGGGCCAGACCCAGGCGCCAGGTCATGCCATGCAGGCCCAGGCTGGTCCATTGGCAGACCCGCCGCACCACCGAGCCAGAGGCGTCTCGGTATTGATAGGGCCCCACCTGGCCTTCCTCCTGGTCCAGGATCCGTTCCACCGCGTTCCTGACCTCCTGGTTCTGGAGGTAAAGGGCATCGTCGCGCAGGTTGCGGCCGATCTCGGTCAATTCGCCACTGTAGAGCATCCGCCCATCGGTCTGGGCCAGGAAGAGCTTGGCCCCAGCCGGCAGCGCCAGGTCGGCCGCCAGCCGTTCCACCAGGCGGGCGGGGTCGAAGATGATGCTGACCGAACCCAGGTAGTCGCCCTTGGCCCCCACCACCGGATGTTCGATGTCCACCGCCCCCACGCCCTCCACGGTGTAGAAATAGGCGCTCATCACCGGCTGGCGCTGGCGCATCACCCGCTCCACCTGGGGCTGATTGGCCACGCTGATGCCCTCGAAAGGCTTGAAGTGAGCCGGTTCCACCACCACCATCACCCCTTGGGGGTCGATGGCCGCGCAATCAATGGCCTGATGCCTTTCGGCGCACAGCCAGGCCAGGATCTTGCTGGTCTGCGGGCCCTGCAACCCCTCCTGGGCCAGCCTCTGGGCGGCGTGGGCCAGGCCCCGGTCCATGTCCTCCAGGGAGGCCCGCAACCGATCCTGGAGCGTCGGCAAGGGATTTGTCGGCGACGCGGCGCCAGGAATGGCGACGATTATTCCCAGGAATAGTAACACCACCGAAATTATTCGCCCCATGGTCCGCCTCCTGGCCACGGCTTTTCTGAGGACACAAAATTGTTCTCATTATATTCTTTTTGATATGCTCTTTAAACAGCGCGCGGGGTCAAGCTTCAATTTGATCGAGATGACCCGGGGCGACCGCCGGTCGGCGACCGGCTTTTTGCACAGGCCGGGCCCAGGGGATTAAGCCACAGTCTGGCATGAGACCTGGAGCTTCCCCACGCCCGCAGCGGCAGGAAAGACGATGGCTCCGCCAAACCTTTTGGAAAAACAATGAGTAAAGACTCAGGCAAGCAACAGTCTAAGCCCGCGGGAAAACCCAAGCCTCCCACTCAGGATGAGTTGCGCAGGCTGTGTCTGCGGCAAGGCACGAACGTGGACCTGGTGCTGGAACGCAACGATCAGCGGGAAACCCTGGAGACCAGGCCCACCCTGGTGTACGACCTGCGGGGGAAACTCCTGGTGCTGGCCCAGGTCAGCCCCGCCCTGGGCAAGGCCAATGTCGGCGAACTGATGGAAATCACCTTCCTGACCCGTCGTTTCGTCGCCGGCGGCGAGCCGGAGTCCATCCGCAGCGGTTATGTGGACCGCCTTCAGGAAGTAGTGCAGAACTTCCCCCTGGGCGACGGCCTGCGCCAGCCCGCCCTGATTTTCCAGGCTCCCCAGGAGCTGCGGCTGATGAACCTGCGCATGCACCACCGGTTGGCCCCCCCCCTGGAGTTTGCCATGCGGGCGGTGGCCACGGTGCGCGGCACCGCCAGGGTCCCGCAGAAAATACCTGCCTCCATCGCCGACATCTCTCTGGGTGGGGCCTTGCTGCTGCACAATCCCAAATGGGAGCCCGAGCACCACAGCGAGTTTGACCTGGAGCTTTTTTGGGATTGCGGCAGCCTGGAGCTCAGGGCCCAAGTCATCCGCCAGAGCCTGAAAACAGTCGCCAAGGGTGAGGTCAAGGGATCCACCGCCATTCGCTTCCAATACGAGGACGCCTCCCAGCGCCTGACCATGTTCCAGCTCATCGGCCGGCTGGAGCGTTGGGAAATCGCGCAGCGCGACAGCTACGAAAAACCCTGAGCCCCGGCTGGAGCCGCCTGGCGTGGCGAACGGTCCACCTGTTCCCGCTAGGCTTATCAGCGAGCGCTGATGTCCCGCTTCATCTGCTCATATTGCTCACGGTCCAATTCACCGCGGGCGTAGCGCTCGTTCAGGATGTCCAGGGCCCGGTTGTCGACCGACCCCGGCGGGTGCCGGCCAGCACTGTTTCCAGCGCCCCCCCTGGCCAACCAGCGGATCAACTGAAAGCCTCCCACGATCACCAATCCCCAGAAGACGAGCATCATGATCCAATTCATCCAGCCATAGCCCCAGAAGGACATCATGCCCGGCCCCCAGTCCCCCCGTCCGTATTGGACATTAATCAACGGCAGGGTTCCCGCCAACCATAATGCGCTCATGCTGCCTCCTTGCCGGGTGAGCCGGCATGCCGCAGGCTGTCGGCTGGACCCCACCGGAAAGAACGGAAAAATACGAAGCCTATCAATCAAGTTTTGCATAATAGGGGCCAACCGGTCGGTCCCCGGAAGCCCTCACCAACTATGGACCGGAACGCTATCAGTTCGCGGAGTGGCCATAGGAGGGTGTAACCTGAATACCCAATCGCGGGTCCCGGCGCGAAAAAAATATGCCCTTGCGGCGGCCCGCCCCCAAGGGATAAAACTTGGGCTCAGGGCGCAACCGCTTGCAAGGACCGTGATTTTGAGCCCGACTCAGGCCCAACCATCCTATCCGCCAACCTGGCTTTCCTGGGGAGTCTGGGGCCTGGGCGCGGTCTTTTATCTGATCGGCTTCTACCAGCGGGTGGCCCCGGCGGTGATGACCGCCGAGCTGATGCGCGACTTCGACATCAGCGCGGCGGCGTTGGGCAACCTCTCGGCCTGTTATCTCTACTCCTACGTGGCCATGCAAATCCCCACCGGCATCCTGGCCGACGCCCTGGGTCCGCGCAAACTGTTGACCGGTGGCTGCCTGGTGGCCGGCCTGGGCACCCTGCTCTTTGGCCTGGGTCCCGGTCTGCTGTGGGCCGGCCTGGGCCGGCTGTTGATCGGCGGCTCGGTGGCGGTGGCCTTCGTGGCCCTGCTGAAGCTGGCCAGCCATTGGTTCTCGCCCCGGCGCTTCGCCCTGGCCTCGGGCCTGGCCCTTTTTTGGGGGGTGATGGGCGCGGTCAGCGCGGGGGTGCCCCTGCGCCTTTTGGTGGACGCCTTTGGTTGGCGCGGGGTGATGGTCGCCGCCGGGGGGGTGACCCTGGCCCTGGGGGCGGTGATCTGGCTTCTAGTGCGCGACGACCCCAGCCAGAGGGGTTATCGCAGCCTGGCGGCGCAGTATACCAAGGGTCAGTCCCCGAGCCTGAAGCCCCTGGCCGGCTTGCGGCGCATCTTCGCCTATCGCAACACCTGGCTGCTATTCTTCGCCCCCAGCGGTCAGGCCGGGCCCATCCTGGCCTTCGCCGGCCTGTGGGGGGTGCCTTATCTCCAGGCCCGCTTCGGTTTGGGCCAGGCCGAGGGCGCGGCCGTCTGCTCGGCCATGATGACCGCCTGGGCCCTGGGCGGACCGGTCATGGGGGCCTTGAGCGACCGCCTGGGCCGCCGCAAGCCCTTGTACCTGGCTGGAGGCGTGGTCTCCTGCCTGGGCTGGGGGGCGCTGCTCTACCTGCCTGGCTTGGGACCCAGCGCCTTCGTGATCCTGGCGGTGGCGGTGGGCTTCGCCACCGGCAGCATGATCCTGGGCTTCGCCTTCGCCAAGGAGTCGGTGCCCGCGCCCCTGGCCGGGACCTCGGCCGGGGCCATCAACATGGGGGTCATGCTGGGCCCGACCCTTCTGCAACCGGCCATCGGCGCGCTCCTGGACCTGCTGTGGGATGGCGGCCTGACCGGCGGGGTGCGGGTCTACTCCCCGCGCGCCTACGACCTGGCCTTTGGGTTGATGCCGGCTTGGGCGCTGGCGTCCTGCCTGCTGCTGATCTTCACCCGCGAAACCCACTGTCGCCAGTCGAGCGAGGGCTAAACGCCCCCTCGGCGGGCCTAACCCGACGTAGGCACTGGCTGGGCTTCGCCCTCGTCCTCGTCCCCAGCCTTGCGCTTGCGTCCGAAGCGGTGCGACCACTCGTCGAAATAGGTGTAGATCACTGGGGTGATCAGCAGGGTGATCACCTGGCTGACCACCAACCCGCCGCAGACCGCCAGGCCCAGGGGTTGGCGCGAGCCGCCGCCGGCGCCGATGCCCAGGGCGATGGGCAGGATGCCGGCGAAGGCGGCCACGGTGGTCATCATGATCGGCCGGAAACGAGAGACGCCGCCCTGGAAGATGGCCTCGCGCGGGCTCAGGCCCTGGCCACGCTCCGCCTCCAGGGCGAAGTCGATCATCATGATGGCGTTTTTCTTCACGATGCCGATCAGCATGATCACGCCCACGAAGCCGTAGAGGTTCAGCTCCTGGCCGAAGATGACCAGAGTGAGCAGGGCTCCGAAGGCGGCCGAGGGCAGCCCGGCCAGGATGGTGACCGGGTGGATGAAGCTCTCGTAGAGGATGCCCAGGATCAGGTAGATCACCCCCAGGGCCATCAGGATCAGGAGCATCAAGCTGGTGATGGACTTCTGGAACTCCTGGGCCGTGCCTTGAAAGCGCCCGGAGACGGTGGGCGGCAGGGTCTGCTCGGCCAGCTTGGTCACCAGGTTGGTGGCCTCGCCCAGGCTGACCCCGGGAGCGGTGTTGAAGCTGACCGTCACCGAGGGCAACTGGCCATAGTGGTTCACCTGGCTGGGGCCCAACTGGAGCTGGGTTTGGGCCAGCACCGGCAGGGGCACCATGTTGCCCTGGCTGGAGCGCACATAGAGCCACTCCAGGTCCTCGGGCCGGTTCTGGAAACTCGGCAGCAGCTCCAGGATCACCCGGTACTGGTCGGCCGAGGCGTTGATGGTGGTGACTTGCCGTCCGCCGAAGCTGGAATAAAGCGCGGTCTCGATGGCCTGAGCGTCCACTCCCAGGGTCGACGCCTTGTCGCGGTCGATCAAGAGCTTGACCTGGGGGGTGCTGATCATCATGTCCGAACTGACGTCGCGCACCTGGGCCAGTCCCCGCAGGGCTGCGATGAACTTGCCCGCCGCCGGGTAGAGGTCCTCGGCCTGGGTGCCCACCAGGGTGTATTGGTAGGCCGCCTTGCCGCCGGTGGTGTCCACCTGGATGGCGGGCGGGTTCTGCATGAAGGTCATGATGCCCGGCACCACCGCCACCCGGGGCCAAAGCCGGGCGATGATCTGCTCGGGGCTGACGTCGCGTTCGTGACTGGGCTTGAGCAGCACGAAGATTATGCCGTTGTTCATGGTGCCCGAGCCCACGATCGGCATCGCCCCCTCCACCGCCGGGTCGGAGGCGATGATCTGACTGACCGCCTTCATGTGTTGGGTCATGTTGTCGTAGGAGATGCCCTCGTCGGCCATGGTGTAGGCGATGAACATCCCCTGGTCCTCGCTGGGGATGAACCCCTTGGGCGTGATCAGGTAAAGGTGCACCGTGCCGGCCAGGAGGGCCGCGGCGATGAGGATGGTGGTGAGCCGGTGCTCCAGCACCCAATGCAGCAGGAATTCGTAGCCCTTGACCAAGGGGCGGAAGATGAAGCCGCCCTCGCTCTCGGCCCGGGCCACGCCCTGGCCGTGGGCCTCGTCCCTGCCCTGGCGCAGGAAACGCCCCGCCAGCATCGGGGTCAGGCTCAAGGAGACGAATCCGCTGACCAAGATGGCCATGGTGATGGTGACGGCGAACTCCTTGAGAAGGCGTCCGATCATGCCCGCCATGAACACCACCGGCAGAAAGACCACCGCCAGGGACAGGGTCATGGAGATGATGGTGAAACCGATCTCCTGGGCCCCGTCCAGCGCCGCCCGGAAGGGCTTCTTGCCCATCTCCATGTGGCGCACGATGTTCTCCAGCACCACGATGGCGTCGTCCACCACGAAGCCCACCGAGAGGGTCAGGGCCATCAGCGAGAGGTTGTCCAGGCTGAAATCCAGGGCCCACATCACCGAGAAGGTGGTGATCAGGCTCATGGGCACCGCCAGGCTGGTGATGATGGTGGCAGAGGCGTTTTTCAGGAACAGGAAGACCACCAGGATGACCAGGGCGATGGCCAGGAGCAGGGTGAACTTCACATCGGTCACCGATTCGCGGATGGAGGTGGACTGGTCGTAAAGCACCACGAGGTTGATGGAGCCCGGCAACTGTTTCTGGATTTCGGGCAGCATCTTGCGGATCTGGTCCACCACGTCGATGGTGTTGGCTCCGGGCTGGCGCTTGATCGCCAGCACGATGGCCCGGTGGCCCTTCCACCAAGCCCCGGATTTATTTAGCTGCACGCTGTCGATGACCTGGCCCAGATCTTCCAGGCGCACCGGCTTGCCGTTCTGGTAGCTGACGATGATCGGCCGGTACTCCCGCGCGGTCATCAACTGCCCGGTGGCCTGTAGGGTCAGGCTCTTGTAGGGGCCGTCCAGATTGCCCAGCGGCAGGTCCACGTTCTCCTGGGTGATGGCGTCGGCCACCTGGTCCATGCCGATGCCCAAGCTGGCCAGGGTCTGGGGATTGAGCTGCACCCGCGGCGAATACTTCTGTTCGCCATAAAGCAGCACCTGGCCGACCCCATTGAGCATCGAAATACGCCGCGCCACCAGGGTCTGGGCGTAGTCGTTTACGGTGTAGAGCGGCACCGTCTCCGAGCCTATGGCCAGGTAGAAGACCGGTTGGGCCGAGGCGTTGGTCTTGCTATAGGTGGGCGGGCTGGGCATGTTGCTGGGCAGCACCGCCTTGGACATGGCCGCTTGCACGTCCTGGGCCGCGGCGTCGATATTGCGGCTCAGGTCGAACTGCAGGGTGATGGAGGTGCTGCCCATGGTGCTGCTGGAGCTCATGCTGGCCAGGCCAGAGATGTCGGTGAACTCGCGCTCCAGGGGCATGGCCACCGCCGTGGCCATGGTCTCGGGGCTGGCCCCGGGCAGACTGGCGCTGACGGTGATGGTGGGATAGTCGACATTGGGCAGGTCGCTGGTGGGCAACTGGAGATAACCCAGAACGCCGAAAAGCAGCATGCCCAGCGAGATCAGGGTGGTGGCCACCGGGCGACGGATGAAGAGTTCGGTGGGGCTCATGGTTGTTGGTCCACCTTGCCGGCCCCGGCCTTGGGACCCGGTGTCGGGGACGCGCCCGCGCTCTCGTAAACCTTGGCCCCGGTATACAAGGCCAGTTGGCCATCCACCACGACCTTTTCGCCGGCGGCCAGGCCCTTGAAGATCACCACCTCCTGGTCATGCAGGGGTCCGGTCTGCACCGGTCGCGCTTCCACGGTCAGGTCGGGCTTGGCCACGAAGACCAACTGCCCTTGGGGCCCGTTCTGGATGGCCCGGGCCGGGGCCAGCACCGCGCCATCCAGGGTGTAGAGATCCAGGGAGACATTGACGAACTGACCTGGCCACAGGCCCAGGTCGGTGTTGGCGAAGGTGCCCTTGAGGGTCACGGTGCCGGTTTTGGCGTCCACCTGGTTGTCCACGAAGGTCAGTTCGCCCTGCTCGACCAGATCGGATGGGGGTGGCAGGGTGACGGCGACCTTGAGGGTGGCCTTGGCCATGCGCCGCCGGATTTGGCTCAGCTCGCGCTCTGGCACCGCGAAGGTGACATAGGTGGGCTGCACCTGCTTGATCACCACCAGGGTGTCGCTGTTGGCCTGTATGATGTTGCCTGGGTTGATCAGCAGGCTTCCGGTCTGGCCGGTGAGCGGCGCGGTGATCGAGCAATTGGCCAGGTCCAGGCGGGCTTTCTCGATGGCGGCCTGGTCGGCCTTGACCGTGGCGGCTTGGCTCTCGGCCTGGGCCACGCTCTTGTCATAGTCCTGGCGGCTGATGAAATTGCGCTCCACCATCTTCTGGTTTCGCTCCACCTCCCGGCGGTATTCCCTCAGGGTGGCCTCGTCGCGCTCCAGGTTGGCGATGGCCTGATCCAAGGCGGCCTGGTAGGGGCGGGGGTCGATGTTGGCCAAAAGCTGGCCGGCCTTGACCAGTTGGCCTTCGGCGAAGTGGACTTTTTGGAGTTGGCCCCCCACCTGGCTGCGCAGGGAAACCGTGGCCAGGGCCTCCACCCGGCCGATGGCCAGGACCGACACCGGCACCGAGGCGGTCCGGGTCTGGCCCAGCACCACCGGGGCCGGCGGCCGCTCGGAGGCGGCCTTTTTTTCCTCGGACCCCGAACAGGCGCTCAGGAGAAGGCCGATGATCAACGCTAGGCAGACCCTGGCCAGGTTCCGCCCAATGACTATTGAACCCAATCGTTCGCCCATCCCCCGGCCACCTTTCGCAATTGCGGAGATACTCTGTCGGCTGAAAGCTCTAGAGTGGCATTCGCAAGTGAAGTTGCAAAGCAATCCATCTTTAATCTAATGTATAAAAGGCTTGAGGGACAACTTATTTACCTGCTTTGCCGCCGACGTTTTCGCGGGTGGCGATCCAGCGAGACCGCCGCCATCCTTGCGGAGAAACCGATGATATTTCGCCAAGCGTTTCCGCTTATTGCCGGCGTGGCGCTCCTATGTTTTCCGGCCCTCGGCCTGGGGGCGCAGGCGCCGACCAACCTAAGTCTGGACCAGGTCCTGGCCATCGCGGTGGAGCGCAACCCCAGTCTGGCCCAAGCCGAACAGCAGGTGCGGGCGGCCGAGGCCCGGGTCACCCAGGCCGTGGCGGGCTACCTGCCCCAAATCTCCAACAAATCGCTCTACAACCGCAACTGGTATGAGAGCGAGGCCTACGCCGCGGCCTCCGGCGGCAGCGGCAACGAGTTCAACACCTACCAGAACACCTTGTCGGTCTCGCAGTACCTCTACGATTTCGGGGCCACCAGCGGCCAGGTTGAACAGAGCCGCCACAACCTGTCCTCCACCCGCCAGCAGCGTTTCACCAACTTGGCGCAACTGGTGCAATCGGTGAGCAAGGCCTATTACGACGTGCTGCGCAAGGAGGAGCTGGTGGGCGTCAACCAGGATTCCCTGCGGGTGCAGGACGCCCACTTGGAACAAGCCCAGGCCCTGTTCGAATCCGGCCTCAAGCCCAAGATCGATGTGACCAAGGGCGAAGCCGACCGGGCCAAAAGCCGCCTGAACCTGATCAAGGCCCAATACAACCTGCGCACGGCCAAGGTGACCCTGGAGCAGCAGTTGGGCGGTCCCCCGGTGGAAGGCGATTATGAACTGGCCCCACTGACCCAAAGCCCCCGCCGGCCGCCAAACCCCGAGCAGCTCCTGGACCAGGCCCGCAAGGCCCGACCCGAGCTGGCCGATGCCGAGGCCCAGATCCTGGCCGCCGAGGCCTCGATCGTCGCCGCCCAGGGCAACTACTTCCCCAGCCTCAGCCTGGGGGCCAGCTACAACTGGCAAAACATCGAATTCCCGCTGTTGGAGTCCTGGCAGGCCGGGGCGACCCTGAACTGGTCCCTTTTCTCCGGCTTCAAGACCCAGGGTCAGGTCAACGAGGCCCGGGCCAACCGTCTGCGCACCAAGTCGCTCCTGCGCGAACGCGAGCTCCAGGTTGCCAAGGATGTCTCCTCGGCCTACCTATCGGTCAACCAAGCCCTGGAGAGCATCGACACCGCCCGCGAAGGCCTGCGCCAGGCCCAGGAGAACATGGACCTGGCCGAGGGCCGCTACCGCACCGGCGCGGGCAACGCCATCGAATACAGCGACGCGGAGCTTTCGCTGACCCAGGCCCGCAGCGACCTGGTCCAGGCGGTCTACGACTATTGGCAGGCTAGGGTGGACTTGGACTTCGCCATCGGCATCGGGCACCAATCCCTGGCCAAGCCCTAGCCGGCAATGGCCATGCCCGACTCCTTCCCACCCGTCCGCGCTGTTTCCTGGCCGCCAGGCCGGCGGTGATGGCCGCCTGGGGGATGAATTGGCCCCGCGCCGTCGACCGTAAACCCCTGGCGAGCGACATCCAGGGGATGTTTCCGCTTTTGGCGCGCCCATGGCAGCCCTACCCCCGCCACCATAAGCGCAACGATAGCAGCCTGTTTTCCCGGGTGAGGCGCGTCGATCCCCTCCAGGACGACCATCGGGCGGAGCGGGGCTAACGCTGTAGGGCCTCTGGTCCCTTTTCCAAAAAACGCCGCCCGTCCTCCCACCCCAGCTCCTTGGTGCGACGCAGGGCGTCGGGATTGGTGTAGTCCCACTTGGCCGAGGCCACCGGCCGCGACGGCTGGAGATAGGTCAGGCCCTCATGGCCACGCAACTGGGCTGGGTCGTAGCGGCGGCTCAGCAGGATCAGGGCCGGCCGGTCCTCGGGATTCAGGGCCGCCAAAGGCACGTTGTCCACCAGTCCGCCGTCCAGGACCGGCTCGCCCCCGCGACACATCACCGGCAGGATGGGTGGGGTGCAGGAGGTGGCGATGATCAACTCCTTCAATTCCTCGGCGCGTTGGCAGTCCTGGACCCGCACCACCTCCGGTCGGAAACCGACCTGGCTGGGCCACTGCGGATGCAAAGGACCTTTGAGGTGCTTCTCCAGGGCATAGGTTATGAAACCCACCAACAGGGCGAAATTGGGTCCGCACCAAGCCGGAGGACGGGCCAAGAGCACCCGCAGTTCCGGACCTTGACGCAGGACATCCAGAGCGGACTGGTCCAAGAGGTCGCTCAGGGCGCGACCATATATCTCGTAGTGGGGGAAGGGGCGCTGTCCGCGCAGCAGGCGGTCGGGATAGAAGTTGCGCCGGTTGGCGCCCATCTCGCGGCAAGCCCACTCCATGGCCTGTTGGCTGCGCCCGGACAGCAGCAGGGCCGCGATATAGGCCCCCGCGCTGACTCCGGCCACCACCTTTGGCTTGAGGGGCAGGGCCGGCGCCACCACCTCCCAAAAACCCGCCTGCCACACACAGCGATTGCCGCCGCCAGCCAAGACCACCGCCCGGTAATCAAGATCGCTCATCTCCAACCGTCCTAAAACATGTTTTCCCTCGTCGCCAGTGTGTAGCTGAATCGGATTCAACGCAACCGCCACCGGTTTTTTCCGCCCTGACCAATTCCAATGGGTTAATCATCGGACTTGACCGCGGCAGGAAAATAATGTTTTTTGATCTCGCCGTGGGGCAGATTGCATTTTAACGGCTGGGCCAATGAAAATTTTCTTGCAATAGCCTGGGGGATTGCTATTCTTTGAACGACTCAGGTCGGAAAAGGACTCGGTTTCATGAATATCTATGTCGGCAATCTGCCCTTCAGCACCACTGACAACGAACTTCGCGACCTCTTCAGCCAGGTGGGCGGGGTGATCTCCGCCAGGATCATCACCGACCGCGAAACCGGCCGTTCCCGCGGCTTCGGGTTCGTGGAGATGGGGTCCAACTCCGAGGCCGAGGAGGCCAT